>CAYZNP010000147.1:0-1516 GCA_964479815.1 Microcaldota archaeon | reverse complement strand
GGCCGCGGAGCGACATGAGCATGGAGTTCATGAGGAAGGCCGCGGCAGTGAAGCCGTATGCGCTCATATGCGAAGGAACGCGCATGGGCGTGGAAACAGAGAAGGACCACAACGAGGAGGAGGTCGAGAAGAAGGCAGGCGAGATAATCCGCTCCTGCAAAGGCCTCGTTCTCGCGTCGTTCTCCATGTCCAACGTGGACAGGTTCATGGCATTCTACCGCGCGGCCAAAAGCAGCGGCAGGATACTGGCCATAGACACCCGGCACGCGCACATCCTGCACAACCTGAGGGAGAAGATTCCGGCATTGCCGGACGTGCTGACGGATGAATCCATCCGCGTCTATTACCGCATGGAGGAGTCCCGCACGTTCCACGAGAGCGATTACGACTTCAGGGAGCAGAAGTTCATGAAGCGCATGGTCAACTACCGCGACATATCAGCAAACCAGCAGAAATACGTCATGCACCTGGGCTTCAACCGGCTGATGGAGCTCGTCTACCTCCAGCCGAAGGACTCGGACTTCATCTATTCCATGTCCGAGCACTTCTACGAGGGGGAGGACAACGAGGACGAGAAGCGCATATGGGAGAACTGGATGAGGCACTTCAGTATCCGGTTCCACAAGCTGCACTCGTCCGGCCATATAACCCGTAAGGATCTGATTGAGTTCATAAAAACCGTGGCGCCGAAAATCCTGATTCCAGTGCACACGAACGCGGCTGCGGAGTTCAAGTCCCTGCACCCGGACGTGCGGATGCCTGAGAAGGGCAAGCCGATGGAACTCTAGCCATACTTCAGCTTGAGCACGATTATGCCCGCGGCTATGAACACTGTGACGACGTTGGCGGCAATCAGCGGCGGATTTGCCGTAAGGAAGCCGTAGGCCAGCCACATGATGGTGCCCAGGCAGAACGTGGCGAAAGTCGGCATCGACAGGTCCTTGGTTGATTTCGTATTCCATGCCTTGACCAGCTGGGGCAGGAAGGCTATCGTGGTGCACGCGCCCGCAAAGAATCCGATGAACGAGACGTAATCCATGGAGCGATTTTGACGGGTGCGATTAAATGCTTATCCCTGCAGCCCTTCCAGTGCGGCGTACGCCTTCCCTATCTTCAGCTTCTCTTCCTGCACTCTTTTCGCCCAGGCGCTGTCCACTGCGACCTTCACCTTCAGCCGGGGCCTCTCCAGCGATACGAGCGCCTTCCACTCTTTCGCGGTGAATGGCTGCAGCGGCTCCGCTTCGCTGAGCGTGATGCCTGCTTCGCTGCATCTGCCCACCAGCCTGCCGACTATGCCGTGCGCCTCCCTGAATGGAATGCCCTTCCGCGCAAGCGCGTCCGCTATCTCAGTTGCCTGGGCGAAGCCCTGCTCCAGTTCGTTCCGCATCGCCTTGTCGTCGAAGCCGAGGCATCTCACCACCTTCGCCAGCATTGCGACGCATTCGTTCGCTGTCTCTATCCCCTGCATGACCGCGTATTTCGTTTCCTGCATGTCCGAATGGTAGCCGGACATCAG
>CAYZNP010000146.1:0-1536 GCA_964479815.1 Microcaldota archaeon | reverse complement strand
CGAGGAAAAAGGACCGGGCAGGATTTTACCGCGAAGCCAGGCTCATAATAGGCACGCCTGAGACGCTGGCAAGGGACGTGGCGAACGGCCATCTCAGCCTTGCTGATGTCGCGCTCGTGGTCATGGACGAGGTCCACAATGCCAGGGGCAATGATGATTACGTCACCGTGGCTAACGCCTGCCTCAAGCACGGCGGCATCCCGCGCGTGGGCCTTTCGGCATCGCCGGCAGAGACCAAGGCCAAGCTGCAGGCTCTCCTGGACCTGTTCCAGACGGAGGCAGTATTCACTGCCGATGAACGCGAGATGCAGAGATACTTCTCAAAGCCATCCTCGGCAAGGGTTTATGTGGAACTGGAAGATGGCAGGAAAAGGGCGCTTGCCATGCTCAAACAGCTGGGGGCCAGTATATCTGGCGAGATGTCTGCCTCAGCCCAGACAGCCGGCCTTACTGCGCTTCTCGCGAACTACGCGAGGCTCAGCGACGGGTTCGAATTCCCGAGATATTCCGAGCTCACTGCAGGCGAAAGGATTCTGGAAGCGTCCATAAAAAAGCATACGGCCAGAGGCGACACTTACACCGCCGCCTCCAAAGCCCTTTACAACGCGCGCTCAGCCCACGCCGCGCTCTTTGCCCTTACCCATGCCTATGCCTGCCTGGAGCGCATCAGCACAGTGGAGTTCAGGCGCGCTGCGAGCATATTGGACAAGAAAGCTGTCGCTGGCGCCAAGTTCGCTTCGCGCATCGTGGATGACCGGCTCTTCGCCGGATGCAGGGAGCTGTGCGAAGGCATGGCTGACCACCCCAAGCTCAATTTTGTCCTGGAGCGGCTCGGCGACACCGAGGGCCAGGCGCTCATATTCGTCGATACGAAGATGTTCGCAAGAAGGCTCGCAAAAATGCTCAACGAAAGCGGGTTCAGCTCGCGGGCGCTTGTGGGCAAGAGCGGCATGAGCGCGGCCACCCAGATGGAAATCAGGCAACTATTCGAGAGAGGCGACGTGCGCGTGCTTGTGGCCACCACAGTGGCAGAGCAGGGCCTGCATCTGCCCATGCTCAAGCTGCTCATCAATTATTCCGCTCCATCCTCCCTCATAAGCACTGAGCAGAGGAACGGCAGGGTGCGCTGCGCGGGGCATATCTACACGCTCCTCTGCGATGATACTGCAGACCTGGGCATCATACAGTCAGTGGACGGAAGGAGAAGGTCCATGAATAAGAGATATGCTGCCATGGCCTGAAGGCCCTAGGCGCCGGAGAGGTGGGCCAGCAATATCCTTGCTCCAATAGCTATCAGGATAAGCCCTCCCACTGTCTCAGCCCTGTTCCCAAGCACGCTGCCGTGCTTGCAGCCGATGAAAACCGCAGAAAAAGATATTACCGCTGTGACGATGCCGACGATGATGCTGGTGGCTGCGAGGCTGCCGTCAGCGAACGCAAGCCCTGCGCCGACAATCAGGGCATCTATGCTTGTGGCGATGGCGAGCATGAGGAGCAGTTTCTGTTCGAACAAATCCGCCCTGCCCTCCTCATGTT
>CAYZNP010000145.1:0-1618 GCA_964479815.1 Microcaldota archaeon | reverse complement strand
CTAGGGAAAATCAGCAAAACGAATCTTGTCGTTACTTCTCATTGCATCTTTTTTTGTTTATTCAGAGGAATAGCGTGAGCGCTGCATTACATACATATAAAAGCCGTTTTCGACACAATAAATCTATGCAAACCGCAAGGCAGGCCCATACAGAGACCGTGTTCGGGAGGAAGCCGACGCCAACAGGCAGAAAGCCAGGCTACCCCAGGGAATGCATGCCTGAAACCATCGCCACCCGTCCCATAGACAGCATACACGTGGCCGCTGGCATACGTGAATACAACTCAGGCAACCTGCACGAGGCCGTCAGGTCCTTCAGGTATGCGCTCATGGAAAACAGGAACAACCACATCGCCCTCATCTACGTGGGCATAATGGAGCGCGACCTCGGATTCCATAATGAGGCCATGAGGATGCTTACGCGCTCCATAGAGGCCTGCGAGGCCAACGCCCAGGCGTACGTAGAACGTGCACTCATCCACGTCAAGGAGAACTCGCTCAGGGAGGCCGAGGCGGACCTTGTGAAAGCCCTGGAGATAGACCGTGATTATGCCCCGGCGTATCTCTGGCTGGGCCGGTGCAAGAGCCAGGAGGAGTGCCACCGGGAGGCCGTCCCGCTGCTTATGAAGTACTGCGAGCTTGCGCCCGACGACATAAGGAACAGGAATGCGATAATGGCATACAAGGACGCGGCTCTGAAGCTCATGGAGCGCAGCCGGCCCTTTATAGCGAACATCTGCACGTTCTTCCCGATCCGGACCGTTGACGGTTCGGTCGCCTTGCTCACCGAGCAGGCATTAATCCAGGTGCAGCACGTCAGGGAATAAGCGCGCGCCAGCCCTTTGCCGGTGCCAAAACCCACCGCCAAGTTTTTAAACGATTGCTGCGATGCAATCTCAAATTCTATTTGGCGGGGTAATGGCATGAAAAACGTCATGTGGTTCAGCGAGCTGAGCAAGAAGAATCTGGCGGAAGCGGGCGGGAAGGGCGCGAATCTGGGCGAGATGTACCAGAACGGATTCCCCATACCGAACGGGTTTGTCATCACGAGCGACGCCTATTTCAGGCACCTCGATGCGAACAACCTGAGGCAGGTCATAACCAGCATGCTCGCTAAACTGGACGTCAACGATCAGGAGAAATTGATGGAGGCTTCCGAGCAGATAAAGAAGATGATAAGCGAGGGGAGGATGCCCGACGACATCCAGAAGGACATAGTCGCATCCTACAGGAAGCTGACCGAGATGGCCGGAAGGCCGGTCTACGTGGCAGTGAGGAGCAGCGCCACGGCAGAGGACCTGCCGACGGCGAGCTTCGCGGGCCAGCAATCCACCTACCTCAACGTCTTCGGGCCTGACGACGTCGTGAAGGCGGTCAAGGACTGCTGGGCGTCGCTCTTCGAGTCAAGGGCCATATTCTACCGCGTGGAGAACAAGTTCGAACACATGAAGGTCGGGCTCGCCGCGGTCATCCAGATGATGGTGCAGAGCGAGAAGGCGGGCGTGGTATTCACCGTGGACCCGCTCTACCAGGACCCGAACCTCATTTCCATAGAGACGGCATTCGGGCTCGGCGAGGTCGTTGTCAGCGGGCAGGTGACCCCGGACACGTACCGCGT
>CAYZNP010000144.1:0-1637 GCA_964479815.1 Microcaldota archaeon | reverse complement strand
TGGCTTTCTGGTCCGAGCGTGGATAGACGAACTCCACGGTCTGCCCTTTCTTTATCCTTCTTCTTTCGAACGTTATCTGCTCGCTGTTGAACCTGGCGACGACCCCTATGCGGAACAGGTCGCGGTTCGCGATCACAATCAGCGAGGTCTGGGTTCCCATGGCCTTCTTCTTGTAGCTGAACTGCCTGAAGCCGCCGACAACCAGGTAGATGATGGCGATGAGGCACAGCACTATGACCGTTCCGGCGCACGCGTAGCCGAACGCAGTATCGAAATCAGTATTTTCCGTGCTAACATCCACCATATCAGGCAAACCCCAGTTTCGACCGCCCTTTCAGCGTGACGACCTTGACGTCCAGCTCCACCAGCCTTTTCCGCAGCAGCCGGTCGTTGGTGCATGCTATGGCGTTGTTGTCCTTCGCGTACCGCACCACCCAGTCGTCCACCGGCATATCGCTCTTCACCACGTCTATCCTGTTGGCACCTACCATCTTGAGCGCGAGCCTCGCGGCCATGCCGTTCTTCCCCACCGTCCTGCCGAGCTTCTTCAGCTCAGCCAGCGTCCTCGAGGATATGACATAGCGGTGGCTCTTCTCGATAAGATAATCCAGCTCCTTTATTATATTTATCCTGAACTGGAAGGGAAGGAGGAGGAAGTTGGTGTCCAGCACCACGTCTCTCGGAGCCATGCTGTCAATCGGCAGGCGCCTCATTTAAGCCTTGTGATTCAGGCCTTCCATGGCACTACCTTCCCGAGTTCCACAAATGAGAGCTCTATCAATTCCCGGAAGTGGGGCTTGTAGTTCGCACGGCTCTCCCGGGTTATGTCCTTCAGTATGGTTCTGGTCATCTCGCGTATCTGGTCTATGCTCGCTCCCAGGTCCTCGGCCTTGGAGCACTTCGCACGAAGGTCCCCTATCATCCCGGCGTGGATTTTCTCAAGGGCATCAATGGCAACTTTCATCTCCTTCCTCTGGCCTCCATACAGATTTAGGGCGCTCTCCCAAACGCTGCGCGCCGGGTCATTCCTGGCAGGCCTTTCGCCCCTGGCTATCTCGAGTATGTCCCACAGCCGCAGGACGCTGGCCGCGAGTTCCTCGGTGCCGACCGCCCGTGGCTTGCCCGCCTTAAGATCCCTTAGCAGTGCGAGCTGTTTGTTAACGTCTGTCTCCTGGGCTTTCTCCTGTGTTGCCAATGCCATTTTTGCCACCACTGCGATACGCTATGGCTTGATGCCGAGCACTTCCATGGCCTTGGCCATGTCCTTCGCCGACGGCCTTATGGCCACCTCGGTGAAGTCCTGCTTCCTGCTGACTATGTAGAGGCTCTCGAGGTTCACGCCGCGGTTGGCGAGCTTGCGCGTTATCTTTCCCAGCTCGCCGGGACGGTTTATCATCCTGTAGACGAGCGTATCCGCCTCCTGCACCCTGACGCCGGGCAGCTTGGAAAGGGCCTTGACGGCGGTCGCGCTGTCGCTGGTTATTATCCTGAAAACCGCCTTGTTGTCCATCCCGTAGGCGGAGATCGCCTCGATGTTGACCCCGATGCTGCCGAGCACCTCGGTCACCGCTGCGAGCGAACCCGTCTCATTGCCGGCTATGACAGTTATCTCTTTCATCAGACCACCTCATGCTATT
>CAYZNP010000143.1:0-1680 GCA_964479815.1 Microcaldota archaeon | reverse complement strand
ACGTGCCGGTCGCCTCGGTCGGCATAGGCATGGGCAAGAACGCAGGCCTGCTGGCAGTGGAGATACTGGCGCTGAACGATGTGATGCTCGCTTCGCGGCTTGCGGAATTCAAGGAAAAGCTCAAGGCGTGAAACCATGTGGAAGCCTGAATTCCATTTTCCCCCGTTACTGAAAAAGCTGAAAAGGGGAGGCCCTGCCATAACCCTGCCCAAGGATGCAGGCATGATAATCGCCTATAGCGGCATCGGGAAGGACTCGAGGGTCATCGAGCTCGGAAGCGGCTCAGGCTTCATGACCGTCCAGCTCGCCAACGTGGCGAAGGAGGTCGTGAGCTACGAGAAGCGCAAGGAGTTCCTTGACATCGCCGAAGCGAACGTGAAACGCGCGGGGCTGCCGAATGTGACGTTCAAGCTCCACGACGTGCTCCACGGCATAGAGGAGAAGGACGGCTCCTGGGACCTGGTGGTCTGCGACATCGCGGACGCGGAGAAGGTAGTCCCGTACGCGCTGGAGGCCCTGAAGAAGGGAGGCTACATCGCAGCGCACTGCCTACATTCCGAGCAGGCCAAGGCGCTGCACCTGGAGTGCGCGAAACAATTCAGCGAGGTCTTCACCGCAGAGGCGATGATGAGGGAATACGAGGTGCGGGATTTCGGGTTCAGGCCTGCGCATTTCGGCCTGATGCATACCGCGTACCTGGTGTTCGCGAGGAAATAGGATTTTAATTGCTTATATCAGAAGTGATGGCATGGCAACAGTGGAAATAAAGAACGACAAGAAGACAGTGGACGTGCCGGACGGCTCGCTGCTGGCAGAGCTCGACGGGAAATGCTCGATCCTATTCGCATGCAAGGTGGGAAGCTGCGGCTCGTGCAAGTGCAAGGTGGTTTCCGGAAAGGAGAACCTGGAGCCGCCAAACGACATAGAGCAGGCAGGGCTTTCGGCCTTCGCCACGGACCCGTCGGAACGGCTGCCGTGCGTCGCAAAGATAAAGAAGGGCAAGGTCACGCTGGAATACTGATTGCTTTATTTTCTCTTCTTTTCCTATCTTTGGAGTGGATATTTTCACGCAGGGGTAGCGAAGTGGTCAAACGCGGCAGACTCAAGATCGCATAGGGCTGCGTACGTTCCCCTTTCAATAGGGAAATGGGAAATCTGTTGGCTTAGCGCCTTCGAAGGTTCAAATCCTTCCCCCTGCATCTATTTCACTTTCATGTAGGGGAAATGACGCGCAGCCAGAGGCCGGTCACTCGTATCTCAGTGCCTCGACCGGCGGTATTGCTTCCGCGCTCCTGGCCGGGAACACGCCTGCCACGATGCCTATGAATATGGAGAACAGCAGGGTCCCGATTATCAATTCCGCGGATATGGCAGTGGGCACGTTGAAGGTGCTCAGCACGGCCGATGCGGCGAAGCTCAGCAGCACGCCCAGCAGGCCGCCGACGAAGCCGATTATGGCCGCCTCGGACAGGAACAGGGCCGTGACATCGCGGTTTTTCGCGCCGAGGGACTTGAGGACGCCGATGTCCTTGGTCTGCTCGAGCACGCTCATGAACATGGTGTTCGCAACGCCGATGCCGCCCACAAGCAGCGAGATGGACGCGATCCCTGCGAGAAGCATGGTAAGGGTGTCGCTCACGCTGGAGACGGTGGACTGCATCTTTGCTGCGGTCATTATCT
>CAYZNP010000142.1:0-1682 GCA_964479815.1 Microcaldota archaeon | reverse complement strand
TGAGCACCGCGACGAGCCTCCTGCCGTATTCCAGGCCTGAAGCTCCGGTTATGGCTACGAGAATGCGCATAGGTATTTTTCTCCCTCGCTATTATTAAATTACTTCTTATCCGTCAGGGGCCTTTCTTTTGCGCCTCGAAGATCGCGTTCACCGCTAGCCTGGAGTCAGCGTTGCTGGCTTTGCCGGCCAGCGCGTCCACGTAGGCCGCGTTCAGCGGCGTGCATTTGTCGAGATGGCACTTGAGGCTGAAAAACAGCTCCTCTTTTATGCTGGGCTTTTTCTGTTGCATGACGTCGGCAAGGCGGCATATTGAACCGAGCAGGCCCTGCTCTGTGACGAGGGTGCGGCTAAACGCCGGATTGTCCATGGCGCTCAGCAGCAGCTCCAGCCTCCAGCGTGGGGAATAAGGCGACGTCTCCACCGCTTTCATGACCTCCTGCAGCATCCCATGCGAATACCATGGGTGGTCCAGCAGCTTCTCGAACACGTATGTTTCCCAGTAGGCATCTTCCGAAGGCTTTGCCCATATCCTGTTGATCCTCCTGACGATGTCGTCGCAGAAGCCATCGCACTCATTAACCCTGTAGAGAAGGGACAGCACCTTGGGCTTCAGCTTGGGGCTCAGATTCTTATCGGGTATTATCACGTCGATGGCAAGGCTGCGGACCCTCGCGTCGCTAGGCATGTTCTGGGCCAGTATGTCGAAAAGGCGCATGCCAACTATGAGATCCTCCCAGCCTGCCTTTTTAGATAGGCTCAGTATCGCATCCATCAGCTCGTCCCCGGCATTTCCGGAGCCGCGGATGCTGTTCAGCCTGGTGAACTGCTCCATGTGTCGGCCGTTCTTGACCTGGCTGGTGAAGTTATCAAGTATCTTTTTCATGCGCTCAAACTGGCGTACCGCATCCCGGTCGCTTCTAGCCCCTTTCTTGCTCTGTTTCGCTGCCCTGGCCTCGAGCTGCCCTGTGAATTCAAGGACGCCCTCCAGCGCATCTGAGTCTTTAGCATCTATCCCCTTGCCACCGTTCGTGCGCTTAGAGATTTCCCGGTTTATCCGTTCAGCGACCAGTCCGGTGCCGCCCCTCAGCCTTTCTTTTTTAGCCGGCTTTTCGATTTCATCGAACAGGGGCATCCTGGATATCCTCTTCTCTACCCGGGCAACCAGTTCCCTTTCTTCAGCCGCGCTCATCTTGGCGGGCTGTGCCTTCCCGGGCTGGCCGTTGTGTTTCTTGGGCGAATCCGGCGTTTCGACCGCACAGCAAGTGCGTTTATGGCTATGCATGTTATACCGGATGTATAAAAGAGTTTTTAAATGACTTGGGATTAGCCTATCCGAACTCCTCTAGCTTCTTCCCCAGCGAGACTGCGTTATCCCAGTTTATGGAGAACGTCTTCGCGTTTTCCCTGAAGAGCGACAGAGGGACGAAGTACCACGGCTCGCGGTTCCTGCGCCAGCCTATGAAGCAGTTTATGCCGCTTATCTCCTCCCAGCGGCGCAGGTTGACGAACTGCTCACGGTCGATGCTGAGGTTGGCCTTCTCGTGCGCCTTGGCCTCTATGCCGAACTGCATCCCGCGCCTGAAAACTAGTATGTCAGGGCTGAGCGAATTGACGCCGCTGCCCGCGGCGCGTATGACGCAGAAGCCGTTCGTGGAGAAGTGGTCTATGAGCTCCCTTTCGG
>CAYZNP010000141.1:0-1713 GCA_964479815.1 Microcaldota archaeon | reverse complement strand
AGGTGCCCTTTCCACAATTTGTAATAGAGCGGATAGTTATTTTTCCGGCAGTCGCTTCTCCCAGAATATTTCTTCGCTTCTTCCAACAATTCTGCATCAGTAGCAGAGTGATATCGACCGTGTCTCCCCCGTTTGTCCTTTCCGAATGCCGCGCTCAATAACCCCCCCATCTTCACCCCCACGGGCGTTTCAGCTTCAACCTTGCCACTACCATGCGTCTGAAACGCCTGCAGGCATCCTTTCGCCGTCTTCTCCAGTTCTAGAAGTTCAGCTTCATCGGCCCTGTCAGCACGAGGCTTCCCTGCGTTATGCCCTGCATTTTGATTGCCTGCTTCACCATGCATGTGACCTGTGCTGCACATGTACGCCTCGTCTGCGGCTGTCACAAGTCCTGCCTCCTTCAGAGCAGCATATGGGCTGTCGTCGTAGTAATTGCTGAGCAGGCCGCCGAGGCGGTTTGAATAGAAATCGTTCTGGACCACATCGCTAGGCGCCTTGTCAAGTTTCTTGACCAGACACATTATCGCCGCTACGCGATTTTCCTTTGATTTATAGAAGCCATTGGGGGTCTTAAGCATCTCCCATGGTAGTATCTCATAGCCTGCCTCTTTGAGGGCGTCGCATGGGCTGTCGTTGTAGTAACCGTTGAGCAGGCCGCGAAGGCGGTTTGAGTGGAACTCCTCCAGTGTGATGTCACGAGGCTCTTTCCCAAGCACTTTTTCAACAAGGAAACGGACCGCATCCCGCCGTATGCCTTCAGCCATGCGCCAGTCCGCTCGAGTGAGCTTTTTGCTCCCGTCCTTCACTTTGAACCAGCCGTGATTTATCCAGAAATCGGCCATCGTCGGCTTTGCCTGCAGCGGGCCTTCCACAAGCAGCTCCCTTGCAGCGTTGGTTTTCCGCCGGTCTTTCCGGGTGATGCCCCGGGGCTCTTTGCGGTGACAGCCGTTGTCTCCAGAATCCTTGAAGTGTAGTTTCATGGCTATATGTGCCCATCAAGCGCATATATGACTTTAGAGTAGCCCCCACTACTACTTTTTTATTACTTTCGCCGTATAACCGGATTATGGAGAAAATACTTTTTGAACTCGGCCTGAGCAGGAACGAGGCCAGGGTCTACCTCGCCCTGCTGAGATATGGCAGCATGCAGCTCAGGGACATCACGAAAACGGCAGGCATTTACCGGCAGAATGCGCTTGAATCCCTTGCGAAGCTGCAGGGGCGGGGGCTCGCCAACATCGCCTATGCAGGGAAGCGGAAGGTTTATTCCGCAGCGCCGCCCTCCAGGCTCAAAACCCTGCTTGAGGAGAAGCAGAGGGGCCTTGATGCCGCGCTTCCGGGTCTGCTGGCAATGACCGCGAATGCCGAGAAGCCCAAGATAGACGTGCTTGAGGGCAGGGAAGGCCTGAAGACCATCCTTGATGACGAGATTTCCACCGGCAGGACGCTCCACGTCATCCAGTCGTCCGTGAGCGTCGACGCGCCTGCGGGCTCATACCTGCAGATTTCCAGGGAGCGCAGGTGGCGGGCCGGCATCACCATGAAGATAATATACTCAAAGAAAGACTCGGCGTTCGGCAGGCAGGCCGCGAAATACCCGCGCACGCAGGTCCGCTACTTCGGCGAGGATTTCGGCTCCACCACCTTGGATGTCTACGGCGACCGGACTGTGCTGATTTTCGGCGATGCACCCACCATCATCAGGATAAGGGA
>CAYZNP010000140.1:0-1719 GCA_964479815.1 Microcaldota archaeon | reverse complement strand
AGAGCACCTGTAGGCGAAAAGGTCGCCGTAGGTCCTCTTCTCGTCCTTGAATCCCTTGATTATGACCGGGTCCAGCCCGAGGATGTGCTGCTTCTTCCACAAATCCGTTTCGTCAAGCCTCACGTTGAGCGTGCCGGCGTATGGCGCAAAGCCGAGCTTCTCTTCTATCTGCTTCCTGTAGCCCTGTAGGGACAAGTAGTACTTCCCTTCGCCGAGGCCGCTCACCACGGTCCCTTCAAACTCGATTTTGCCGCCTTCGAACGCCGCTTTCATGACTGAGTACAGGCTGGCAAGCTCGCCCTGACCCTTTTTCGTGAGCATGACGCCGCCCTCTCTCCGCTCCACCTGGCCGCTGCGTTCAAGCTCCAGCAGCCTGCGCGACGCGTTCTGCTGGGACATGCCGAGCTGCGAGCCGAGCTCGCCGCTGGTGACCCTCACCGGCCTGAGGTGGGCCCCGTGCCTGAGCAGAAGGAGAAGCATCTCATCCATGAATGCGTTTCGCATCCGCTTTTTATAATACTTCAGCGTAATAGTATCATGGAGATTTCCCACGGCGGCCTCATCCTCCACGTCCCGGACAGCGTCTACCAGCCGTCGGACGACTCGTTCATGCTTGCCGATGCCGCCCAGGGCCTGCGTGGCGACGTGCTGGAAATCGGCTGCGGCTCAGGCATCGTTTCGCTAATGGCAGCGAAAACAGCGAAAAGCGTGCTCGGCACGGACGTCAATCCCGATGCGGTCGCATGTGCCAGGGCCAATGCGGAACGGAACGGGATTGTGAATGCATCGTTCATCGAGGGCGATATGTTCTCTGTTGTGGGCAGCAGGAAATTCAACGCGATAATATTCAACCCGCCCTACCTGCCCACGGATGAAAGCGAGCACCTGCGCGGTCACCTGAACAGGGCTTTTGACGGCGGGAAGGACGGCAGGGCCGTGCTTGACCGCTTCCTCGTGGAGTTCGGCTCCCACCTGGAGCCGGGCGGCGTGCTTTTCCTCATCCAGAGCAGCCTTAACGACCTGGGGAAGACGCGCTCGGTGCTGGAGGCCGCAGGATACGCCGTGGACATAGCGGCGGAAAAGCCGTTCTTTTTCGAGAGGCTCTATGTCCTGAAGGCGCAACGGCACGCCTGACCTCAGGTTTATATGCAGGTCAGCGCAATCTTCTGCGGGATGATGACATGAACAACCTCTGAGCCTTCGGGCGGTGACGAAGTCAACAGCGTCTGACCGAAAATTTCCTCCTGTTTTGCTAAGGTTAAATTTTCATCAAACTTCATGAGGAGTGCAATCGGCCATGTTATCAATCTTTTTATAACTTTGCGGGCTAATCCCATACATGTACAAATTACGACTGTCAGAGATGGGTGGCATGTCCAATGTGAAAAAGGAACGCATGCGCCAGCTCATCGACCGCTGGGAGATAGCGGGCGGGCATAAGGAGGTTCTGCTTGAAAGCCTGAGAGCGCTGGGGGACCAGTCGGGTGGAGGCATGCTTTTGGGCATCAGGAAGCAGGTCAGAGCAAGGGTGCGCTGCATCGCATTCGTGGATCCGAAGAAGAGCAGTCCGTTCCCGCAGATGCCTGCGTTACCGGAGAAAGATGCGCAGCGGCTGCTGGGCCTCATAAAAGAGTTTGGTATCTGCAGGACGAGGAGATTCCTCAGCCCTGCACTGGGACCCTAGAACAGCTGGTCGTCGAACAGCATTTAAATCTTCTT
>CAYZNP010000139.1:0-1788 GCA_964479815.1 Microcaldota archaeon | reverse complement strand
GGCGCGCGTAGTCGCCTGCGCCAAGGCAAGCAAGCTCACGGTGCTGGAGTCTATGCTGCTCGCCATGGTCATCGAGCAGCAGAAAATCATAGAGCGGGAGTCGTGCTGATGCCGGGGTCACCTTTTCGGCAATCAGCAGGGGCCGGGGCAATGGGTTCAGCGGGATGCTCCGGCATTAATTTTTATAATATGGCGTGAAAACGCCTCTCACCACACCCGTCGCCGGGCAACCGGCGCGGGCATAATGCTGCAGGTGCCGTATTTTCCACTCGCGGGCACATTCATATAAACCTTTTCGTACAACACTTGCAACATGGAACCCAGAGGCGACAAATTGGGGAAGGTATTGAGGCTGGTGCCGCGCGAGGCTCTGCACAAAGTGCCAGACCACAACCGGAAGAGGCTGCTGGAGCTGAACGCGTTTTTCGCAGATAATTTCGGCATTGTAACTGACAAATCGAGGTTCGGCGGCCTTGCGCTGTCGCTTGCGACTAACGACCACGCGGAGCTTGGCACCCTGCACAGGGCGGCCAGCGCCATAGCAAAGCAGGAGTGGAAAGGGGTATCGGACCTCGCTCCGGAAAAGCTCATCGATGCGCTGGACGCCGGGCAGGTGGAACATGCATTTTTCCTTTCGGTGCTCAAGGCGCTTGAGAACAATGCCATCATGGTTGACGCGGCGCTCGTCCGGGACCTCTTTGCGTTCCAGGGCAGCGTCTTCAAGAAGAGCTTGAGCGGGGCAAGGGCATTCACCAGCGGCGCGTCGCTGGCAATGCTTGAGAATTCAAACTGCACTCCAGACTGGGTGTCTGAACAGACCGCATTCAGGCTCGCCACGTTGTCCGACAAGATTATCGTGAGGGACCGGGCAGAAAACGGCAAGCGCTTCAAACTGCTGGCCGCAGTGCTCAGGAAGCACACTTTCGCACCGAAACGTCTGGGGGACATGGTAGAAACGATTTCCAGGGCTCCAGACGTCCCTCATGCGCTGGGCCAGCTGTAGCGGAAATGAGGTGGCGGCAGGCTTTTTAACCCCATGCCACAATACTAAACTTCCACTATTTTTAGGTGGTTTTTATGCCAGCCGACCTTTCCGCATCCATCGCGATATTCCATGACTTCTTCACGTCCATCTGCAAGGCGAAGATAGACGACCTGCTGCTGAACTACCCCAACCACCGCAGCCTCATGGTCGATTACACGGACCTGGAGAAGTACGACCCGGACCTGGCGGACGCGCTCATACACACGCCAGACCTGGTCATAGAGGCGGCGGAGGAGGCCATAAGGCAGCTGAACCTGTCGGTCCCGGCAGGCGTCACGTTCGCGCCGCACGTGCGCTTCGACAACGTGCCCGCGGGAGAGACGCTCATCGAGCAGATAGGCTCCAAGAGCATAAACGAGCTCGTGGCGTTCAAGTGCGTAGTTACGAAACGCGCGGAGATGATGCACCGCGTCAAGATGGCGATGTACAAGTGCGAGCTGTGCGACTCAGAATGGCGCATACCGGTCACCAAGAACTTCACGCCGCCGAAACGGTGCGACAGCTGCAAGAAATTCGCGCTGAAGCAGAATGAGGACGAAAGCACGTTCGTAGACATCCAGAGGGCTGAGGTGCAGGAGCTCCTCGAGCGCGTGAGGGGCGGTGCGCCCGCGGCCCACATAGAGCTCCTTCTCGAGGACGACCTCGTGAACAAGATAGCCCCGGGCGACAACATCGAGATAGCCGGCACCATGCGGCTCAAGCAGCCGCTCAAGCCCAGGCAGAAGCAGGAGCTCATCTACAGC
>CAYZNP010000138.1:0-1800 GCA_964479815.1 Microcaldota archaeon | reverse complement strand
CCCCCATGCTCATGCCCTGCTCCTCGAAGACCGGGTAGCGCGAACTCATGTATATTTGCTTGGGGAGAGGCTCCAGCAACTCGATGTAGATGGACGGGTTCTTCTCGAGGTTGATTTTCAGGAACTTGTCAGGGCTGGCGATGGACACGATGCCCTTGTGGCCGTTCTCGTCTATGGTCGTGCCGGTCACCACCGATTTGCCCAGCAGCTTCGTGACGTTGAGCGTGAGCTGCTCTATCTTCTCCTTGAGGATGAAGTCCAGCAGGTCGTGGCTGCCGCCGCCTATCACGTACATGCGCGGGAAGGGCAGGAAGGACCCCTGCGAGAGCTTGAGGATTGTCGTTTCGCAGAGCCTAAATGGGAATATGAGCGGGGATATGCTCTGGAGGCATTCCTTCTCCTTGACGTAGAACCTGACGGTGTTGTTGTTGCGCTTTACGACCAGCGTCAGGGCGTTGAGCGAGAGCAGGTCTGACAGCTCGAGGAACCCGAACAGTGGAAATCTGGACTTGGACACCCGGTTGAAGAGGTTCTTGATGTCGTCGCTCTCAACCTTTTCCGAGTACAGGTGCATTTCCCTTACTTCCATAATAAACCACTTGTAATCATTCGCTCCCTTGCCGCATATATTGCTGATGCCGTTGTAGAGCGGGGGTGCAAAGGCCCGATTAGCACCACGAAAAACCATAAAGAAACATTTAAAAGAACAATCCCGCACGTATAATACGAGAAACATGGGCCAGATACAGGTAGGCAGGACGCTGCTGCACAAGAGCATCCAGTACACCGGCAAGTGCGGCTGCGCCGTCTATGTCAAGAGGGAGGACAAGGAGCCCTTCGGCACGTTCAAGGACAGGCGTTGTGCCGCCCTTCTGGAAGCCTGCGGCCCGGATACGGTCTTCATGCACATAACCTCAGCCAATTCAGGATACAGCATGGGCATGCAGGCAGGGGCCTCGCGGGTTGTCAACGTCGTAGAGAAGGGCATCCCAAGGGCTGTAAGAAAAAAGCTGGAAAGCTGCTCAATCGTTCATGAGATGGATCTCTCGCAGGAGGTAATAAACGACGATATGCTAAGGGCCCTAGCCATCAGGCTAGTGAGGGAGCGGACAGGCAAGACGATAGATGAAAAGAACGTCGTCAACGTCGAGAGCCACGCCCTCGTGGATGGCTACCGCAAGATAATCAAGGAGATAGCCGAAGACGGCATAAAGCCGACATACATATTCTGCCCTGTGGGCGGCGGGGAGCTGGCAACCGAGCTTGCCGCCCAGGCAGCAGAAACCTGGGGCGGGGATGCACCTAAAATCATAGGCGTAACCATAAGGCAGAACGTCCTGACGCAGGCAAAGGAATTCCTCAGAAGGTCCAGAAAGAGCATAGCCGACAAGCTAGTGAGCCGATACTCGAAGTTCAAGCCGCTGGTGAAGAAGCTGGTTGCCGAGCGCAAGATGGAGCTGATGATAGTGAGCGACGGGGCAATCGCAAAAGAGTATCGCTATCTCAACGATGTCGTCGGCATCCCGGCCGAGCCATCGGCTGCGGCTGCATTCTGCGGAGCGGAGAAATACGACCTCAAACCAACCGATACGGTCGTCATCATAAACACAGGGAAGGGCATTTACGACCAGTCCGCGGTCGAAAAGAGATGGATGAGACGGCTGGCACGGGGGCTGAAATACGCGGCAGTGGGACTAGGCACTGCTGCAGCGCTTACTGTAGCTGGATGGTTCTGGCTCAGGGGGCAGGAGAAAATCGCGTATGATGCACTTTGCAGGGAGGCGATGCTTTACGCTGACA
>CAYZNP010000137.1:0-1802 GCA_964479815.1 Microcaldota archaeon | reverse complement strand
AGGACGAGCTGCCGTTCTACCCTGAGAAGGCGAAGGAGAAGACGTGCGAATGCGGGAAACGGATGGCAGCTGAGACGAGCACCTGCGACTGCTGGGTGGACTCCAGCATAACCCCGCTCATAATCGCCGGATGGCCTGACGACAAGAAGATGGAGCGCTTCTATCCCTCTTCTCTGCGCCCGCAGGGCGTGGAAATCGTGCGCACCTGGGCATTTTATACCATTTACAGGAGCGGCGTGGCGCTCACTGGCATGCCGCCCTGGGAGACTATCCTGCTCAACGGCAACGTCCTGGCGCCCGACGGCAAGAAGATGAGCAAATCCCTCGGGAACATAATCTCGCCCGCGGAACTGCTGCGCGACTACCCGACCGACGCCATAAGGCAGTGGGCGGCGCTCAGCGGCGCCATGGCCAGGGACAGGCCGTTCAGCTACGAGGACATAAAGCACGCGAAGAGCTTCCTGGCAAAGATCTGGAACGCCGCGCGCTTCGTGGAGAACGCGCTGAAGGAGGAGATAAGGACAGGGGCGAAGGAAGAGCCGGAGCTGACCACCATAGACAGGTGGATAATCGGCAGCCTGAACACCACGATAAAGCAGTGCACAGAGCACATGGAACGCTTCGAGTTCCACTATTCGATGAGCAAGCTGCAGGCGTTCTTCTGGGGCGACTTCTGCGACAATTATCTCGAGTACGTCAAGCACAGGGTATACGCGGAAAACGGCGGCGAGGGGAAAGCCGGGAGGGCTGCCGCGGTTTATGCGCTGGGGAAGGTGCTTGGAGACGCAATCCTCCTGCTCGCGCCTTTCGCGCCCCACATGGCAGAGGAGCTGAACTGCGAGCTGTTCGGCCGGAAGGGGAGCATACACCATGCCAGGTGGCCCGAGGCAGGGCCGGAATACGCCGAAGATGTCGCGAAGGTCGCCGTCCTCAACAGCATCGTGAGCGAACTGAGGCAGCACAAGGCCAGGAACAGGCTTGCGCAGAATGCGGAGCTCGCGAAGGTCCGGCTGTCGCTTCCCGAGGCGATGGACGGGGAACTGCTCTCTGAATTGCAGAAAATCAGCAAGATAAGGGAGATAGAGGCGGTAAAGGGCGAGTTCGGCGTAAGCGTCCTATAGCTATTTCGGCAGGATTTTTCCCGTGACCCTTCCGGTTGTGGAGTGCGGCCGGCCCTCGTTGCAGTCGATTCCTATCTCCGGGGCGCAGGAGACGTAGGTCAGGTTGCCTGAGAACTTCTGCACGCTGTTCTCAGGGAGCAGCCGGCCGAAATTGCCGCTGAGCGTCACATTGTCGCCGCTTTCAAGCTCCCGGGGCAGCACGTCCGTGCCTGCTGGGCCCGTCCAGGCGAACTTCGTGCCGTCATCGGCCATGAGGTCGAGGCTCTCTATCCTTATCTTGTAGGCGAAGCCGTTGAACACCCTGAGCGATATTTTCGTGGTTCCGGCGTCGTTGAACAGCGCGAAGCTGCATGGCGTGTTGGTGCCGAACTGGCATTCCTCGGATATGGCGATGTTCGGGGAGAGGAGGCCGCTGGAGAAAAGCACGCCGACTATTATGACTAGCGCCAGCAACGCCCAGCCGTAGGTCGTCAGGTATTCCACCGCCGCCTGCCCTTTTCGCATGGTTAGCATTCCCTGAATACCCATTAAATAGTTTTCTATGTTATAACTTCTGAGAGAGAATTTTGAACAACCAGATTACGGAGTGATATTCATGTCCATAGAAACATGCGGAAGATGCGGAAGCCAGACCGCCAAGCTCCAGAAGTGCGACTACTGCGCAAGGAAGATATGCACGCC
>CAYZNP010000136.1:0-1828 GCA_964479815.1 Microcaldota archaeon | reverse complement strand
CATGGCAAAGAAGGTAATCGTGTACACTGCTGACTGGTGCCCGTGGTGCCACAGGGCCATGGAGTTCCTGAAGCAGCATAAGGTCAAGTTCGAGACGCGGGACGTGGAGAAGGGCGATAATGGCGATGAAGCCATGAAGAAGAGCGGCCAGGCCGGCATACCCGTAATAGACATAGACGGGGAAATCGTGGTCGGCTACGATGTGGACAAGCTGAAGGGACTCCTCAAGTTGAAGTAGGCGGCTCCATGATATGCACCCGGTGCGCCAAGCGGTTCAACGGCGGCCCTGCGAAATACCGCAAGATAGAGAATGAAAAGAAGAGAAGCGTAATGTTCTGCTCAGAGGAATGCAAAAAGCTCTACGGCTAGCATTTCAGAGCACCCGTCAGTTTTCTCTGCCCGCCATTCCGTGCATGTGGCAGCGTTGCCGGCCTTTTTACAGTGCCTGTGGATTGTATGCCATCACGGGCAAGCTGGTTGGGAACGCGCTTGGCTGCGCGTTTTGCAACTGCCGCTATTTTCCTGAGTACGAATTCTAACGAATTTGCCGCAGCAGTATCCAAGACAGCTATCGCAGCTTTCCGCACATCATCGGGCGCACTTTCGTTCGTGGATATCCACTTGAGTTGCTGTATTTTGCTGGATATGTCGAGCTGCATTATGTTCCCTCTGTTTTTCTTGACAGCTTCGGCAAGCGCCCTGACGCTCTTCATCGTCGGCTCGCACGCGTCTGGAGCGAAATCATCAATGAGAGTCATGATCACACCTCGTCATCTATCGTGCATGGATGCACTTAAAAATTTGTCTTTTGGCACAGAATGAAGCCGATGGGCACGCAATTAATCCTTGTGATGCGGCCTGCGGTGGAAGTGGTGTTCGTGCTGGTGCGGGCCGTGCTCGTGGCCATGCGATTCTTGCGCATGATGCGGCTGCCCGCCCGGATGGTGCGCGCCTTCTCCGTGAACGTGATGCGGTACGCCCTGCCCTTCACGCGGCCTTCCATATCCTTCGCGCGGCCTGCCGTGCGGAGCTCCGTACCCGCCCCGGCCTTCTCCTCCGAACCGCGGCCTTCCGTGGGGCGGCCCACTGCGGAACGGCCTGCGCTCGCCCGTGCCGCTCCTGTAGGATTCCAGCCCGCCCTTCATCCATGCGAAATCAGGGTGGTCCGCGCTCATGCGCTCCTCGCGCGACTCTTTTCTCACCACGAAGTTTATCGCCTTGCCTTCTGCGCCCATGCGCCCGGTGCGGCCGACGCGGTGGAGGTGTATCTCCTCGTTCTGCGCCCGGTCGTAGTTGACTATCAGCCCGAGGTTCTCGACATGGAGCCCTCTCGAGGCGACGTTGGTGGCGACCAGCACGTTTAACCTGCCTTCCTTGAAGTCGTTCATGACCGCTGTGCGCTTCGCCTGGGTCATGTCGCCCTGCAGCAGGCCGCAGCGGACCCCGCGCTGCCAGAGCCGCTCCTGCAGCCTCTCTGCGCCCTTCTTGGTCTCGCGGAATATGAGCGTCTTCACTCCCTGGTGCTGGCGGAGCACCTCTATGAGCCGCGGGAAACGCTCCCGTTCGGTCGCCTCGACGTGCTCCTCGTGGATGGTGGACACGACCTCTATCTCGCCGATCTCTATGGTCTTGGAATGCGGCACGTATTTCGCGGCCATGTCAAGTATGCTCTCTTCTATGGTCGCGGATACGAGCAGCGTGAGCCTCTGATGGGGCAGCTGGTCGAGTATCTCCGTGACCTCGTCCCTGAAGCCCATGTCCAGCATCGCGTCCGCCTCGTCCAGCACGACTGCGTTGAAGTCGCCTATGCGGAGGACGCCGCGCCTGC
>CAYZNP010000135.1:0-1853 GCA_964479815.1 Microcaldota archaeon | reverse complement strand
TAAACCCTTCGCAAAAGGTATATATTTCGGTATATATGGTATATACCAAGCCACAGAACCTCGTTGTAACCTGTGCCATGATTACCAGTGGCGAGGCTGGTTTATAAATCTTTTACAAAAGGTATATAGTCTAGCATATCTGGTATATATCAGGTGATGCAATGGAAGTCCCTAGGAAGATCCAGCTGACCGGGAGGAACACGTTCATAGTGTCGCTGCCGCACAAGTGGATATCCCAGCGCGGCGTCTCCAAGGGCGACGCGCTCTATTTCACGGAAAACAGCGACGGGACGCTGGTCCTGTCGCTGAAACAGGCAGGCAAGGCGCAGAAGAGCTGCGCCATAGACGTCTCCTCAGGTATGGGCGAGGCCAACATGCGCAACATCGTCTCCGCCTACGTGGGCGGCGCTGACAGGATAACCATCCGCGGCAAGGGCATGGCGACCGTCGCCGAGGAGGCGAGGCGTATCCTTTCAGGCGTGGAGATAACGGATGAGCGCGACGACGAAATAGTGCTCCGCGTGCTCCCTTTCGAGAATCTGGACATAGACGGCGTGATAAACCGCATCTTCAACGTGACGAGTTCCATGTTCGTATTGGCCACAAGGGCATACAAGGAGGGCGCGGACGTGCTTACGG
This sequence comes from Microcaldota archaeon, assembly GCA_964479815.1. Taxonomy (GTDB): domain Archaea; phylum Micrarchaeota; class Micrarchaeia; order Anstonellales; family Bilamarchaeaceae; genus Bilamarchaeum. Next base: position 1,214 of record CAYZNP010000135.1, on the reverse strand, counting down.
AGATAGGCAGGAAGGAGGACGATGCCGACAGGCTTTACCTGCTCCTCCTGAGGGACCTCTGCATAGGCGCCTATTCCGGCAAGGAATCGGTGTTCAAGGCCATCGCAGCCAAGAGCATGGAGAAGGTGAGCGACCATCTGGAGGACATATGCGGCTCAGCCGGCGGGGTTGCACCGAGCCGGATAGTCGCGGAGCTGCTTGAGCGCGCATCAGTGGCATATTCGGCAGCGTACCGGACGTTCTCGAAGAACGAGCTGGACATGTCTGAATACGAAAAGGCCGCAAAGGAGTACCTGGCATGCATGCAGAAGGCCGAGGCGGCGCTCAAGAAGGAGAAGAACCAGACGAAAATGCTCGTTTTGCGCTCCCTGGTGGAGAAGTGCACCAAGCTGCTGCGCTATTCCAACGACATAATGGAGAGCGGGGCTGACCTTGCGTTCGCGAACATGGAAAATGCTCCCGGGTAAAGGGCGAAAAAGGCGATTTTTAAACACTACTAATCACATCTAATCACTATGAAGCAGCTTCGCTATGCTAATTTGGCGCCTCCAGGAACGAACAGCCCTGCCAAGCCAAAGCTAAGCTACCGTGCCGAGAATCTCCTCTCGAAGATCACCAACAAGGAAAGGTCCACCGGCCAGGACTTAGTCGGGTGGATAAGGAGGCTTCCCCAGGGCACGACCATGCGCCAGGAGCTGCTGAGAAAGTTCGTAGGCACAGGCCCTGGGACAGTCAACGAACTGGTTGAGCTTGCGATTAGAGAGGGGATGGTCAGGGCAGGGATAGACGGGACGCCGGACCAATACGGCCTGAGCAATCGCGCGTATAATGCCCTCCGGCTGGCGACGGCAAAACCCGCCCCGACCAAAGAGGATATCCGCGATTTGATAATGCGCATTCCCGCCGGGACTGATGTGCAGGGGGCATTGATAAAACTAAGGAACGTGGGGCCCGACACGGCAAAAGAGCTGGCGAAATTCGCTATTCGCGAAGGGTTCATAAAAAGCAGGGAACAGGAATCGGCGGGAACGGCGTCCGGGCCGGAGTATAGCATATGATGGCGCTGGCCGCCCACAAGATTTAAAATCGCAGCCGCTCCACTGGAATTCGGTCCGATGCTGAAGGGCGGGAAGGGCGATTTTTAAACACTACTAATCATATCTAATCACCATGAAGCTCCAGCATACAGCTTTGGCGCCTACTGCCGCGAACGG
>CAYZNP010000134.1:0-1888 GCA_964479815.1 Microcaldota archaeon | reverse complement strand
GTATATTCCCTGCGGTAGAGGAACTTCTCATCATCGGTTATCTCTATGTACAGGTTGACCTTGAATTTCTCCTGCAGCCATTTCGTGAAGATGAGCGGGACCAGGTGCCCTATGTGCATGCTCTTGCTCGGCCCACGGCCTGTGTAGAGGAAGAACCCCTTCCCCTTCTCATGATCGTCCAGGACGAGGTTGAGGTCGCGGTGCGAGAAGACGAAATCGCGCCGGAGCATCTGGTGGAACCCGCCGCACGCGGTTTTCAGCCGGCCCCGCAGGCCGTCGTCTATCCTGCTCGTGCCGAACTGCCTGACAAGCTTGTCATAGTCTATGGCGCCGCTCACTTCCCATGGGGTGACTGTGAAGTCCTGCATAGCGGGATAAGGCTATGAAAAGGATAAAACACTTGCTTTTGCGGCCTCTCAGCTGTAATGGCTTACGTCCCTCCTTTTCACCACGACATAGGCGAGCAATACCATCAGCAGGACGAAATAGGACAGGAGCGCCATCACGTCTGCAGCCGGGTTTCCGCCGGTGACGAGCACGACCTTGAATATGCTGGTCACGTGCGCGAGCGGGAGGAGCTGCTGCAGCACCTGCGTATATGCCGGAAGCAGGTCCGGGGAGAACACGATGTTGCCGAGGAAAAGCATGGGTATGGCGATGAGGAGGCATCCCTGAATGGCAGCGGTTTCGCTTCTTGCATAAAGCCCTATTAGCACGCCAATCGAGGAAAGGACCAGCGACGATATGGCAGTCCCCCACATTAGCAATGCCCAGTCGTTCGGCACCCTCACCCCGAATACCAACGATGCCACCAGCAGTATTACGGCTACCTGCCCGAACGAAAGGAGCATGAGCGTCGCGATTTTCCCGGCCACCAGGTTGACGAACCCGTCAGGCGCCAGCAATGCGCGTATTATCGTTTTTCTCGTCCTTTCCCGCACCAGGCTCACCGAGCCGAGCAGGAAGCAGGAGAGCAGCAGGGAGACCGAGATTACCTGCGGCATGATGAAGTCCACGAAGCTCTGCCGCGCATACTGGCCCTCCACCTTCACCGAGAGCGGCGACGCTATCAGTGCCGGATCCTTGCTGGTCTGGATTGCGACGGTGCCTTCCAGCGAGGCTATGAGGGTTTCGACCGAAGAGGCCTGTGCCAGCGCAGCATCCAGCGTCCTCTCTATCTGCGCGCTGGTGGTGTTTATGTCTGCCAGCAGGGCCCTCAGCTCGCTTACCTGCACCCGCGCGCCGCTGAACGAGGCGTTCAGGCTGTCAAGGGCGCCGGCGGCATTGTTCAGCGCCGTTCCCATCTCATCCAGCGTTGCGGTGTCATTTTTCGCGGCTGATATGGCGGCAGCATAATCTGCAAGGGCCACGGACGTGTTCTGCAGCGTGGCGTTCAGTTCCCTGAGCGACGCCATCTCGTCCTGGGCGTTCGCCATCTGAGTCGCGGTGTCGTTCCTGAGGCTGCGCAGGCCGGCTATGTTAAGGTCCAGGGCTGCCTTGGTCAGGTTGTCCGCCGTGGCGTTCTTTATGAGTTCAAGGCCGGCTATGGATGCGTCAAGCGTGTGCAGGCTGTTGTTCAGGCCGGACACCTGGGATGCCAGTTTTGAGTATGTGTCGTCTACGCTTGCTATGGACTGGTTGACCGCACCCGTGGCGTTGGCGAGGAACGTGTCGCTCTGGTTGAAAAGCGTGCCGCCGCTTGCGGAAATGTTGGCCAGCGCCCCCTTCTGCTGCAGGAGCACCTGGCGCATGCCGGATACGTCGCTGGACGCATTATCGAGGGTCCCTTCCAGTGTGGATATGCTGAGTTCACCTATCCTTCCGCGTACCGCTGCAAGGCTCGTTTTCGTCTCTTCCATGCTGCTTTTTGTGGTGGCTATCTGTTCGC
>CAYZNP010000133.1:0-1909 GCA_964479815.1 Microcaldota archaeon | reverse complement strand
CTTCTTCCATGGAAATTTCCTGCAATGGAGCGGCCGCGCTGCTGCAGCAGCGGGCGGATGCCAGGACAGATGCGTTCCAGCGCGCCATGCAGAGATATGACCGCCGCACCAATAAGCTCTGTGGCTGGGCCGCCGGCAGGACCGAGAGCGGCATGCCCATGCCCACCCGTCGGCTCGAGCTGTCGAAAGTCTTCGTGGACAAGTGGGACGTGAACATGCCTCTCAAGAGGGAGGACCACGCGAAACTTTCCGAAGACCGGAGAACTGTCGAGGCACAGATCAAGGTCGGCGTGCCGCTGAAGGCGCTCATTATGCGCCTCCACATAATCTGCGCCGTCCGCCTGCTAAAGCACATCCGCGAAGGCTACGAGTCGGAAATCGAAGCCACCGGGAAGTTCCTCCCCTCGCTTGATGCGCTGAACCTGATGCTTGCGGCGAGCGGCCGGCGCACCAATAGCGAGCTCGGCATGATAATCAGCTACCTGGACATCTTCAGAAAGGAGACGCTCGGGAGGAAGCATGCGACAGTCAAGCGCGTAGCCGCCGACCGACTGAAGGAAACCATGCACATGCTTGAAAACGCCCGTGGCATGGACGAAAACGGCCGTGCCATGGAGATAAGCAGGGCGTGCGCCCAGTTCACAGCATTCCGCTCGCGGCTGGGCGAGTGGCGCGACAGGGACATAGCCGGCATCGCGGTATACAACTTCAAGAAGGAATGCGCGCTGCGCATCGAGCGCGACCGATGGCTGCTGGCGCAGCTCGACCGGTTTGCCGAATCGCTGGAGGATGTCTACAAGTACGACCTATCTGACAGTCAGAGGAGGAGCGATCTCATCAGCATACGGGGTTTTCTCTACGAAGGGGCACCCAAAGAGACGGTGCTCATGCACATGCGTGCCGCGCATCCCCTTTTCCGCGTGTCCGAGAAGGAGCGGGTGGGCATTCCCGAAGACAGCCTGCCGGCAGCATGCAGGAAAGTTGACTACCTCCTCGGCCACTACCGCTTGCTTTACCAGTATGTCCAGGGAGACCAGAAACAGACGGCGCTGGCCGAGCTGGATTTCATCTCCACGTTCGTGAACAGCAACAAGCCCACGTTCATCCTCGATGAGCTTTCCAAGGATGCGGACAGGTATCTCGAGCCTGTGCTCCAGCAGCTTCGAACCGCAGTGGCTGCCTACAATGGCATCAAGGAGGTGGGAGATGCCGCATTCGCAGCCGCAAAGGCCGCCTTCGCAGCGGCAAGGGATGAGATGGGAAAAATAGTGGTGTCGAAGAGATAGCGGTGCCGTCAAACCTGTGCCAGTATGACCACGTAGTTATTGCCGTAATATTTGGCGCAGTTCGGGCACGTGGTATAGAAGAAGTACATCTTTTTGATTTTGCGGCCTTTCGCCTTGACGTGCTCATGCATGGCCTTGACCCATTTGCCCATGTCCTGGTAAGGGCCTTCAAAGACCCTTGTGAGGAACGTGCCGGATAACTTCTCCATCCTTGCTCCAGGCACGCTCTTGCTGACATTGATGTATACGTCGCTGCCGAAGAGCGAATTCTCGTCCGAAAGCATGAGCGCCTTTTCAGGGAGCGCATTGGCAGCCTTTATCTTCTCCATGTTCCTTACGATGACCTGCCCGAAGTTCAGCGGGATGTGGAATATGCTGGTGACGCGGTCCCTGACGAAAAGCTTGTTCTTCCAGACAATCTCCTTCCCGTCCCAGGGGCTCGGGTCGAACCTCTGGCAGCATCCGGTTTCCGAATCTTCGTAAAGTTTGTCCATGCTGTCCCCTCATCATCTGATTTCCGGTCCTGCGCGCTCAAGCCGTCTCTGGCCCGGCCTTCTCGTTCTTCATGCCGTGGTCGGCCGCCTCGGTCGCCCACCAGTTGCCGTACCTCTCCTTGAGCTTCT
>CAYZNP010000132.1:0-1918 GCA_964479815.1 Microcaldota archaeon | reverse complement strand
ATGCGCAACAGGTTTCTGCAAACCGAAGGTTTCGGAATGCGGGAACGCAGCCGCGTTCCCGATATAGCAACCTGCCGCCCTACCGGACTAGGCGACCCCAGCGTGAAAACATCAGTTTCACAGTAGCTGGGGTGCAGTGAACGAGCAAAGCGAGTTCACTCAAACCCCAGCAAGATACGATAGGATTCTTCGGCGGATTGTTTTAAATTACTAGACTACGGTTCCCCAGGCGCTCAGGCGCCATCTCTGGCCTGACTTCCTGGAAAGCGCCACGTGCATGCTCTTGTAGACCACGGCCGCCTTCCTGAGCTTGATCGTGGCTATGCCCTTGGCCAATTCCGTGACAAAGCCCACGCTTGTCGCGGTGTGGACGTTGACGACGACCGGTTCGTTTTCGCGCAATGGGGCGTTGTCCACGTCCGTGCGCTTCAGGAGCCCGTACTTGACCTTTATCACGTCGACCGGCTCGGGCACCTGGCCCTTCCTCCCGATGACAGAGCCCACGAGCGCGTCGGATTTCGTCAGTGCAGGGTCGAGGGTGGTGCCGACCGCGACCAGCCCGCCTGCGTGCGCCGTTTCGAGCTGCTCGGTCTCCTCCATCATGCTCTGGACCTTGCAGACGATGGGCACAGGCTTCGCGCCTTCCTTGCGCGACACGCCCGGGCTTATCTCTATCTCGTCGCCGGTCTTCAGCGAGCCCTGGACTACGGACCCTCCGAGGACGCCACCTTTCAGGGATTTTATCTCGCTGCCGGGCCGGTTGACGTCGAAGGAGCGCGATACGTACATCCGCAGCTGGGCGTTCTCATCCCGCGCGGGCGGCTTCATCGTCTCGTTTATGGTCTTTAGAAGCAGGTCGATGTTCAGGTTATAGTTCGCAGACACTGGTATTATGGGCGCGTTCTCCGCACTCGTGCCCTTGAGGAATTGCCTTATCTGGTTGTAGTTCTCAAGCGCCTTCTCCTTGGTGACGAGGTCTATCTTTGTCTGGACCACTATGATGTTCTTTATGCCGGTGGCATTGAGCACGAGCAGGTGTTCCGTCGTCTGCGGCTGCGGGCAGGGCTCGTTGGCCGCTATGAGGAACAGCACCCCGTCGAGTATGCTGGTGGCCGCTATGACCGTTGTCATCAGCGTCTCGTGGCCAGGTGCGTCCACTATGGATATCTTCCTGACCAGCTTCCCCTTTGTGCCGCACTTCGGGCATTTCGCCTCTGGATTGAACCGGTCGTCTTTCTGGCAGTGATAGATATACGCGTCGGCATAGCCTAGCCTGATCGATATCCCCCGCTTTATCTCCTCGCTGTGCGTGTCCGTCCATTTGCCCGTCAGTGCCTTGGTCAGCGTCGTCTTGCCGTGGTCGACATGCCCGAGCATGCCGATGTTCATGTCAGCCTGCATCATTTCTTCTCCTTCTTCTCCTGCTTGGGGAACAGCTGGTCGAGCGGCGATGCGCCGGCCTGCTTCACTTTCGCGTTCACCTGCACTATCTCTGACGAGTAGGTGTTCCCGCGGACATACTTCCGCCTCCTGGCGCCCTTGTCGGACGCGTGGAAGCCTGTGCCGTCGCTCATGAGGGAGAATTTCTTCGCCGAGCCGGCGATGTCGCTCCTCATTGGCACGCCACTGCTGTCGCTCCCCCCTCTCAGTTCCAGGACGTAGCCCGCAGCGCCTATTAGGTTGCCGTCAAGGGGCTCGCCTATCTTCTTGCCGATTATCATGGCTTCCTTGTCCTTGGCAATCTCGCCTTGGTAGCTCTTTCCGCTGGATTCCGATATGACTATCCTCATGTTTTCACCTCATTTTACAAGTAGGATTAGAGAAGAATTAGTAGGGTTTGATTTAAAAAAGATAATGAAAAAGAAAAAAAGGGAAAATTCAGGCGTTCTTCAACTTCGCCTTGTAAACGTAGCCGTCC
>CAYZNP010000131.1:0-1966 GCA_964479815.1 Microcaldota archaeon | reverse complement strand
ACCTGTACATAGAGATAACCGATGATGAGAAGTTCCTCTACCGCAGGGAATATACATGGGAGGACATCGGGGAGAGCGCTCACGACAACATACTGGACATTGCCGCCGTAGGATTCGACCCGCAGCGGACATTCATATTCAGGGACAGCGAATACGTGAAGAACGTCTATCCACTGCTGCTGAGGACCGCAAGGAAGATAACAGGCTCGACCGTCAAGGCGGTGTTTGGCTTTGACGATTCGACCAACATCGGGCTCTCGTTCTATCCCGCGTACCAGGTCATACCATCTTTCTTCGAGAAGAAACGGTGCCTCATCCCCTGCGCCATAGACCAGGACCCCTACTGGCGGGTGCAGCGTGACGTGGCCGAGGGGCTGGGATTCCACAAGACCGCCGCAATACATACCAAGTTCCTCCCGCCCCTCCAGGGCGTCAGCGGCAAGATGAGCTCAAGCGCGGGCCAGGAGACCGCCGTATTGCTGACCGATGATGAGAAAACCGTGAAGAACAAGATAAACAGGTACGCATTCTCAGGCGGCCAGGCAACGGTGGAGGAGCACAGGAAACTCGGCGGCAGCCCTGATGTCGACGTTTCCTACCAATGGCTGAGCATCTTGTTCGAGCCAGACGACGCGAAGCTCAGGGCCATCCACGACGATTACAGGGCAGGAAAACTGCTGACTGGCGAGCTGAAAACCATGCTCATAGAGCGTATAAACGAATTTTTGAAAGCGCACAGGGAGAGAAAAAAGAAAGCGGAAAAGGAAATAGACTCGTTCATGTACAAGGGAAAGCTCGCCAAAGAGATGTGGGACCGCACCTACGAGTGAAGCCCGGGCACGCCCTTTTTCACTACCGAGTTCGCCCTGTCTGCCACGAGCGCATAGAACGCCGAGTAGAACGGGGCTATGTAGGGCCCTGCCACTGTCAGGACGGCTATGAATGTGGTGGTGAATGCCTCTGGTGTGAAGCCTGCATAAAGGCCCGCCACCAGCCTTAGCGCTATGTAAGGGGACATGCAGACTAGAGCCCTGCCGTGCATCTCTGCGAACTCTGAGAGGAAAGATCCTGCCGCGACCTGCTTGTGGGGCGCGGACATGTTCCCCTTCCAGTTCTTCATAGTGTCAACTACGTAGCCGGGCAGCTGCTTGAGGTCGCTGAGGCTTCCGAATCCGGTTTGCCTGTACTTGGCAAGGTTCGCGATGCCCCAGGCGGCATAGAAGGATATCACGCCCACCGCGTATCCAGCGAAAGCCGAGGCCAGGCCGATGCCAAAGCCTGTAAGCGGGTCGTGCACGAAGCCGGAAAGGGCTGCGACTGTGCTTACTACGGTTGTAAAGACAAATTGGCCTGCGATATTGTCCATGGAGACCAGTAGGGTGGTCTTCCCGCCACTTTTTCCAATCATTTTTTCGAATAATGCGGGCACTACGCCGACAAAAGCGGAAAAAAGGATTCCGATCCCAAGTCCGTAGTGCTGGAAAACGTATTGGAACGCCAGGCCGAGGCTAAGACCATAGGCTGCATAGCCCAGGAACTTTACGGCTGCCTTCATCTTCAGCTGCTTGCCAGATTGTGGGGCTGCCATGGGCTCTGCCTTGCTCTGCAGGGAGGACACAACAGGGCGTTCTTCCCTCAGGTGGGCAACTGGGTGCAGTGAAACCATCGGATTGATCTTGCGGAAAGGAGGTTTCATGCTGGCATCGGCAGTTTGCACAGGTTTGCATCGCAGTTTCACGTTGTTCCCCTCATTATGGGCTCGAGCTGCGGCCGCCTGGTCGTGAAGAACCGGTCTGCGAATTCACGGACGCTTTCGGCAGTCCTTTTCCTGAATTCCCGGTCTTTCCTCTGAACGTGCAGCTGCCAGGGGGCCTTGCCATCGCAGAATTTCCTCGTCGTCCGCTCTGCGCACTTGCCGATGGTCTCTTCCTTCTTCTCCTTCGTGCCAAGCGCACGCTGCATCAGT
>CAYZNP010000130.1:0-2097 GCA_964479815.1 Microcaldota archaeon | reverse complement strand
TGCCTGCTATCAGGGCGGTGACGTTCCCGTGGTATTTCCTGGCCAGCGCGAGCACTGCCGTGCTGTCCAGCCCCCCGCTCAGAAAAACCGCAACCGGCAGGTCGGTCTGCACACGTTTCCTCACCGCCTCGTGCAGCAGCATACGGACTTTCCCGGCCATTTCCGCCGGGCTTTGGCGGGCTGCCGGTTTTCTTCCGGTTAATTCCGAGTATTTCACCACCTTGCCGTCCTTTACATAATGCCCTGGCGGGACAGGCAGGACCTCGCTGATGTCCCTGAACTGGACGAGCTGCTTCATCTCAGAGGCGAAATAGACCGCGCCGCCGGCCTGCGCCAGGTAAAGCGGTTTCACCCCGATGGGGTCCCTGGCGGCGAAATACCCTCTCGTGGCTTTGTCGTATATCACAAAGGCGTACATCTCCGAATCGAGGTAATCGAGCATCTTTTTCCCGTGTTCTTCATAGAGATGGACCAGGACCTCGCTGTCAGAGGCCGTATTGAACCGGTGCCCTTTCCCCTCAAGCTGCGCTTTCAGTTCCAGGTAGTTGTAAATCTCACCGTTGAAAACGCACAGGAGCGTGCCGTCCTCGTTCTTTGCCGGCTGCGCTGCCTCCTCGCGATCCACGATGGGCAGCCGGTTGGCCCCGAGCGCGTATCCCTCCCCGCACTCCATCTCGAATGGCTTCAGCCCCCTGTGGAGTATTTTGCTGAGCGATTCCCGCAGCCGCTCCTTCGCCTGCAGGGAATGGAAAACCGCGCCGATGCCACACATTTACATAATCACCAATTACTTTGCGCGATTTGGAAGATTTAAAATCATCGGTCAATATTTTTTAAAAATTTAGAAAATTGAACAAAATAAACGATATATTTAAAGATTATGTAAAAGAATATAAATCATGGAAAAAATAGACGGCCTCGACAGGAAGATCCTGCACCGGCTGGACAGGGATTCCAGGGCGTCCTATTCCGAGATAGCGAAAGCGCTCCGGACAAGCCCGCAGGTCGTGAAATACAGGATTGAAAGCCTGTACGCGCGGGGGATACTACTCTACTGCTGGCCGATGGTGGAATACAGGGGCATCGGGTATTTCTTCGGATTGTATTTCATAAAGCTGCACAACATGACTCCGGAGGGCGAAAAAAAATTCTACGATTATCTCAATGCGCACAGGTACATCCCCATAGTCATGCGCAGCCAGGGCTATGCGGACGTGATCATAGCCATAGACGGAAAAGGCATCCACCACCTGAGTGAAATCGCCAGGGAGCTGCAAAACAGGTTCAGCGACTATTTCCTGGAGTGGGACGTCGTGATACCAATAGGCTTCTCCCGCTTCAACCGCAATTACCTGGTCGGCACCGATGAGATAACTCCGGACGTGGCATTCACGGGCGCTCCTGTGGAGATAAAACTGGATGAGACGGACCGCAAGGTCCTTTCCATGCTCAACTACAACGCAAGGACGCCCACCGCAGAAATCGCACGGCGAATCGGCGTATCATATGAAAATGCGCTGAAGAGGATAAGGCGGCTGGAGGAAAGCGGGGTCATCCAGTGCTATACGATCATGGTGGACCACGTGCGGCTTGGCTATCCGAGATACAGGACGCTGGTCAAGTTCAAGAACCTCACCGAGAAGGAAGAGAGGCGGTTTTTCACCTACTGCAACCTGCACCCCAACATAGTGCATCATCTCAAGGTGCTTGGCAACTGGGACCTGGTGATAGACATAGAGGCCGAATCCATGGAGAAGCTCAGGGAGATCGTGATGGACATAAAGGCGGTATTCTCTGACATCGTGCAGCAGATAGAACCTGCCTATGTCTACAGAATAGACAAGTTCAGGGACATCCCGGTAGAATACCCTGAGCTGAGCGCCGGCTTTCAGAACCAGCTCAGGCCCTAGGGCCCGAATCAGTGCCTGAAGTGCCGTATTCCGGTGAAGACCATGGCCATGCCATGCTCGTCGGCCGCGGCTATGACTTCCTTGTCGTTTATGGAGCCGCCGGGCTGGATGACAGCGGTTATGCCAAGCGATGCCGCGTAGTCTATGCCGTCGCGGAACGGGAAGAACGCGTCGCTTGCCATCACGC
>CAYZNP010000129.1:0-2153 GCA_964479815.1 Microcaldota archaeon | reverse complement strand
ATACACTTACGGGGCGACATGGATTAACGCCAGTGTAAGTTTGGCTGACTGCGCCGATGCCGGCGCATCCGAATGCTATCCGTGCAGCGGGGCGTATCAGACGACCACGGTTACGATGGGCGAGACGGAATCAATGACCATAGGCGGCCAGACCGTAAAAGCCATGGACATCAACGAGACTGTCGGCACGTTCGGCCTGGCAGACGGCGGCCTTGCCTGCAAAGTGCAGGACTGGAACGTGCGGCTCCAGATTATCACGCCTAAAAATGCGCTGGATTACCTGCCCATAACCGCAGGCGGCTGCGTTTCAGACGCGGACAGCTGCACCGGCGTCAAGGCCCTGAATGCGGGCGCGACGCTCGGCCCGGTGGATTCCCATGGAACCTGCACGGTGAGCGACGAGAAAGTCACGCTGGAAATAAGGACGGGGAAGTAATCAGAGGTAATTTTTCAGCATTTTCAGGGCGAACTTCGCCTGGCCGCGGTTGATGCCAAGGAGCATGGCGATGTGCTCCAGCTCATCCGCTGTCCTTATCTCATCCTCTTTTTCAGCGAAAGTGGCGAACGTGTAGAAAGCGCCATGCTTGTTGCACAGCTTCAGGAACGTGCGGAGCTTTGAGATGGCGATCGCCCTGGGCACGCCGCGCGACCTGATGAGCCTGCCGGCGTCGATGATAAAACAGACGCTCTTCTTCTCTGCTATGACCTTGAGCGCGCCCTCGTCAAAAGCGTAATCGCGCAGCGAGACGAGGATTTTCTTGTTTTTGTGGCCTGCCGCTGCTTCCAGGTTGTCGCACTCGACAATCCTGCTTTTGGCATCATCGGAAAGGTAGAATCTTTCAAACCCGAAGGCCGTCGCTTCAGCCTTGCATTTCACGATATCGAACATCACAGAACCCCATAATTGGCATTTATAATATCTAGCGGACATATAGTTAAAAGGGGGATTGATTGGGAGGACCGTTAATAGCCGGGCCCAAAGTGCTGCCCGGGCCAACCGGGGCAAAACCTGCAGTGGCAGGCCCGAATTTGCTTTCCTCAGGTGCGCCCAAGGCCGAGCCGGCCACCAAGGAACGGCTCGATGCGCTGATAGCTTCTTTTCCCTACCCCGACCTCACGAGGGCCTGCGTTGACAGGATGAAGTACAGTAGCGGCGCTGGGCTGGGCGAGAGCGAGAAGATTGCCGTGCTCGAGCTCTGCAGCCTCTATGCCATGGATTACCGGCAGCTCATACTCGTCAGGTATGTCGGCATGCTGGAAACCCGCAACGCGGCCACTGCGGACATCCCCGGCCTTCTCGCCCGCGCGAGGAAGAACCCGAACCCGCTTCCGAATGTGAACGAATTCAGCGGCATCGGGCTTGACTGGGTGAAGACAGAAATAGCGAAAAGGCAGGCCGCTGCCCGTGCGAGAAACCGGTCCGTATTCCGCAAGGACGAAGAGGATTAGCCGAAAATCCTAAAAGGTTGACCGGAGTATGGCAGGCATGGAACCAGAATCAGAGGGAAAACTCAACGAACAGACGAAAAAAGATATTGAACTGGCACGCAATCAATTCAGGGAAGGCAAGGGAATCCCAACCAGTCGGCTCTTGGAATGATCAGTTCTTGTGCTCTGCTTTGTGCACATGGCCGCCGGCGTGCTCGGTTTTGTGCTCGTGCGCTTCCTGGGCCGGCTTGTGCTCGGCAGGCTTATGCTCATGAGCCTCGGGCTTGTGCTCGTGGCCGTGCGCTTCGTGCGCCGGTTTATGCTCGGCTGGCTTATGCTCGGCATGGGCGGGGACCTCAGGCTTGCGCTCGGTTCTGGCTTTCGGCGCAGCCTTGGGAACTTCGGCCTTTTTCTCTCTCTTCACATAGGGCACGAAGTGGTACGCCTGTTTGGCAGCGAGTTTGCGCTGCAGCCTCTTGTTCATGGCCTTTTTCTTGTTCGGCCTGCCTGAGTTGCCTGCGGACGTGAGGCCGCGGAAGGACTTGCCCTGCCTCATCACGGAGCTGATGTTCACAGTCGCCTTGGTAGGATCAGCGAGTATTACCTCGAAATACTTGTAGTTGCCATCCTCGCCTATCCAATAGGAGTTGAGGACCTCGAGGTTGCTGTAGAGCCGGTTCACCCTCTGCTCGGCCATGGCCTGGTGCGACATGCCTGGCTGGACA
>CAYZNP010000128.1:0-2199 GCA_964479815.1 Microcaldota archaeon | reverse complement strand
ATCACCGTGTGAAAAAATCAGCTTCCTGATGTAATGTTGAGGGCAAGATATTAAAAAGCAGCACAAGGGCCGGGCCTCAGATTGGCCTGCCCTATTGTCCGGCATGCCGGACAATGGGGCGCATTGTTCCGTGAACAATCGCGCGGGCCAATTCGGCCCGTTTTCCGTGAGGGCGGCTTACGGCACTGGAGAGCAGGCTAATGGAAAACGGGCCCGGCGGGATTTGAACCCACGACCGTCAGCTTAGAAGGCTGCTGCGCTATCCAATGCAGGCTCTGGCTGCGGCAAAAGGCAGTCAGGGCTGGCTGCGCCACGGGCCCTTGAACGAAAATTAGGATAAGCAGCTTAAAAAGAGTTCTAAAAGGCAAAAATCAAGGCAGCGATTACTCTTCCTCTTCTTCTTCGTCCCACTCCTCTTCGTCGAAGTCGTCGTCTTCCCATTCTTCTTCGTCATCGATCCTCAACGGTCTCATGTTGGACACCTTAAGTTTGAACCTATACATCAGAAAACCTTTTAAAGGTTGGCGAGCTTCTGCCATCGGAAGGGAAACGATGGACCTGCTGCGGCTGAACTGGGACGTGACCATAGCATACTGCGAGGAGCTGGCTGCGAAGATAGGCAGCTACCGGCCCGAGTTCATCATAGGCATGTCAAGGGGAGGGCTTGTGCCCACTCGGATGCTGTCGGACATGCTCGGCGTGAAGAACGTCGGCATACTGGGCATATCGTTCTACAAGGCCATGGGAAAGCACCGCGATTCCCCTGTCATAAACCAGGACCTCACCATGGACCTGAAGGGGAAACGGGTGCTGGTCGTGGACGACATTGCGGACACAGGCAGAAGCCTGGCCATGGCAAAGGATCACCTTCTGCGGCGGGGCGCGAAAGAGGTCAGGGTCGCGACCATCCACTACAAGCCGAATTCCATATTCAAGCCGGACTATTTTGTCGCGACAACAACCGCATGGGTCGTCTATCCCTGGGAAATACACGAGATAGAGCGGGAGCTGAAGGCGAAAGAAGGGAAGAAAAAGAAATGATTATTGTTTGAAAGGGCGCACATCCTTCAGGTTTGTTTCTTTGCGCTCGAAAATCACCGATATCGTTAGACTGTGCCCATTCGTGTTATAGGTGCTTTTTGCACGCATGGTTATATCAGGGTACTGAACGGCCAGCTGGTCAATCGCGGACATCACCGGGTCTGGTATTTTCCACAGGTCAAAGCTCTTTAAGACGAAGGGCGACCACAGGTATACGGGAATTTCAAGGGACTTTATTGAGGGGTGAGACAGGAACGTGACAAGCCCCTGGCCAGCGCACCTCGAAGTCCGACCGAACTGGTCCAACTCCGCCTCAGACATGTGTTGCTCCTTCGTCTTGCTGGGGGTTGCCAAATCATCACCGTGTACGTATGGCAACAAAGAAGATAAAAATACACAGGTCTGCGCGCTCATCTCAGCCGCACTGCTTCAAGGTCCGCGAGCGAGCGCGAGTCCTTGTGCATCATCATGCCTGCGGAGCGCGCGAGCTCCTCGGTCTTGCCCCAGTCGCCGTGCATCGTTATGATGCGCTCGGGAATGGGCCGCAGGTTCTTGATGTAAGCCATGAGCTGCGCCCGGTCGCTGTGTCCTGAGAAGCCCTCGGCGGTCTCCACGCGCATGTTTATGTTGAGCGTGCGCATCTTGCCGTCGTCGCCTAGTATCGGGACCTCCTTCATGCCCTGCTGTATCTTGGAACCGAGCGAGAGCGCGCTCTGGTAGCCGACGAACACGAGCGTGTTCTTAGGCTCGTCGGCCATGAGCTTGAGGTATTCGTAGGACGGGCCACCTGCGAGCATGCCTGAAGGCGCGAGTATGATTGCCGGCTCGCCGGAGGTTATCTCCTCCTTGCTCGCGCCCTTCGCCACCTTGATGAGCGGCGACTCGAACGGGCTGCGGTCGGACAGTATCCTCCTGTTGAGCTGCTCGCGCAGGTATTCAGGATACGCCGTGTGGATGGCTGACGCCTCGAGAACCATGCCGTCTATATATAATGGGACGTTGAAGTCAGGGTCGCGCCTTGCCATCTCCTCCAGCACGAGCATTATCTCCTGGGAACGGCCGACCGCGAACACCGGTATGAGCACCTTGCCGCGGTTGGCGACGGTCTCCCTTATTATGTCCGTGAGCCTCTTCTCGCTGTCGAAACGGTTGATGGAG
>CAYZNP010000127.1:0-2229 GCA_964479815.1 Microcaldota archaeon | reverse complement strand
CCGTCTCCACGTCCACGATGGTCTGGTCGGCCTTCACCACGTCGCCTTCCTTCACATGCCATTTGACTATGGTGCCCTCGTGAATCCCTTCTCCAACGTCCGGAAACTTGAATTCTTTCGCGATGTTTTCACCTTAGAACCTTGCGGTCTCCATTATGCCCTTCAATATCCTCGCCCTGTCAGGGAAGAAATAATCCTCGGTCTTCGGATATGGTATGGTTATGTCCCACCCTGTCACGCGCCTCACCGGCGCCTCCAGGTTCAGGAACGCATTCTCCATTATCCGTGCCGCTATCTCTGCGCCGAAGCCCAGCGTCTTCACCGCCTCGTGCACCACGACGCAGCGGCCGGTCTTCTTCACTGACGTGATTATCGTGTCCCAGTCGCACGGCGAGAGCGTCCTCAGGTCTATGTGCTCGACCGATACGTTCTGCGCCTCTGCATCTGCGACAGCTTCCTTGCTCACGTGCGTCATCGCACCCCAGGAAACGAGCGTCACATCGCTGCCTTCATTCACCACGTTCGCCTTGCCCAGCTCTATCACGTAACGCTCTTCAGGCACTTCCTCCCTGAACGCGCGGTAAATCCTTTTCGGCTCGAAATAAAGGACCGTATCTTCGTCCTCGACTGAAGCCGCGAGCAATCCCTTCGCATCGTAAGGACCGGACGGATACACCACCTTCAGCCCTGGGATGTGTATGTATGCGCTTTCCAGGCTCTCGCTGTGGTGCTCCAGCGCGCGGATTCCCCCGCTGCATGGCAGCCTAAGCACCATGGGGACGTTGAACTCGCCCCTTGTCCTGTTGCGCAATCGTGCAGCGTGCTGGACGAGCTGGTGATAGCCGTTGTATTCGAATCCCTGGAACTGGATTTCGGCGACAGGCCGTGCGCCCAGCGCAGCCATGCCCACAGCAGTGCCTATTATGCCGGCTTCGGACAGCGGCGTGTCAATCACGCGGTCCCTGCCGAATTTGTCATAAAGCCCTTCGGTGACCCTGAAAACGCCGCCGTCTATGCCTACGTCCTCGCCCATGAGGATGATGCTCTTGTCGCGCTCCATCTCCTGCTTCAGGCACATGTTTATGGCTTCGACCAGGGTGGCTTTCATTGCGAATCACCGAAGCATTCCTTCATCTGCTCTTCAAGGTTTTTCGTCATGGCGGCGTATACGTACCTGAACATGTCTTTCGGGTCGGCCTTGAACGCCTCTGCCTTTGCGACCGCATCCTCCACGACCCCTGCGGCGTCCGCATGTACCTTCTTCTCGAATTCGTCATTCCATATCCCCCTGCCCTTCAGGTAAATCTGGAACCGCTTGATGGGGTCCCGGTCGCGCCAATGGGCGACCTCATCCTCATCGCGGTATTTCTTCGGGTCATCCGAGGTCGTGTGCGGTCCCATGCGGTAGGTTATCATCTCGAGCAGGACCGCCGGTTTCCCTTCCCTCACGCTGTCCGAAGCTTCCTTCACTGACTTGTAGACCGCAAGCACGTCATTGCCGTCCACCTGCAGCCCCTTCAGCCCGTAGGCGAGCGCCTTCTGGGCGATGGTTTCGGACTTCGTCTGCCATTTGCGCGGCGTGGAAATCGCATACTGGTTGTTGGATATCACGAACACGTTCGGCGTGTTGAGCACGCCGGCGAAGTTGAGCGCCTCGGCGAAGTCTCCTTGGCTCGTTGCGCCGTCGCCGCCGCACACTATGACCGCGCATTTCTCGCCCCGCATCTTCGCCGCGTATGCGCCGCCGACCGCATGGGGGAACTGGCTTCCTATCGGTATGACGTAGGGGAAGCAGCGCAGCTTCTTGTCCAGCTTCAGCCCTTCCTCCACGCCCATCCAGCTGATGTCCATGGTCTCGAGCGGCACCCCGCGCAGGTGGTATGCGAAGCTCTCCCGGTAAGTGGGGAAAAACCAGTCTTCCGGCTTTATGGCGAACATCAGGCCGATGGAGATCGCCTCCTGGCCTTCCAGCGGCGCGTAGGTGTACATCCTGCCTGTCCTCTGGAGCGCGAGGCATTTCCTGTCCCATACCCGTGCGAGGACGAGGTAGTAGTACATCTTTTCCAGGGTTTCCCGCGGGATGTCCGGCTCCAGGGCCTTGTCCACGTTGCCGTCCTTGTCAAGAATCTGCAGGTACTCCGTGTGCCCCTCGTAAACCCTGATTATCGGCATGAAACGGATAGCCCGGCAACCCTTATATAATTAGCGAATGCGGGCCATGGCTTCGGC
>CAYZNP010000126.1:0-2283 GCA_964479815.1 Microcaldota archaeon | reverse complement strand
GCTCGACCTGAACAGGCGCTACGACGCGGCCTCGGAGCAGCTGGCAGAGCAGGGCAGGGCGCTTCGGCGGGAGCAGCACAGGGTCGAGAATACGCTGGCTGAGATTTCCGCGCTGGAGAATGAGCGCGTGGACCAGGAGAAGGTCCGCGCATACGCGGAACTGCTGGAAAACCTGCAGGCCCTGGAGAGGGTGAGGGCGGAATATATCGATTCCCTGCTTTCGCGGCCGGTCACCGAGCTGCTGGGGATGGAAAGCCTGGACCTGCCACCTGCGGAGGAGCTGGCCGGGCTGAAGAGGTTCTTCTCAGACTACCCTGAGATCGGCAGGTGCAACGCCGCGCAGCTCTGCGAATTCTTCGGATACAGCGAAAAGAAGCTGTCGCACGCCTGCCCTGAGACCACGAGGTTCAGGCGGGTGGTGGCCGGGAACAGGAGCTTCTTCGAGAGCATCCGCTCGCTCAAGCAGACGCCGTTCATCGCGGTGGACGATTCCAACGAAGCGGTCATGGGCTTCTATGCGGGGAGGGGCGGGATGGCGCAGAAGGCCGTGGAGAGGATACGGCAGCTGGGAAAGGGGAAGGAGGCGTGCAGGGAGGAATACGAGAGGAGCAGGCAGCTGGAAAAAAGGAGGGAAGAGCTCTCCAGGCATCCGAGGAAGGAGCTGGAGGCCGAGCTGGCCGGGATAAGCCGGCTCCTCGTGCTGCTGGAATCCCAGCCTGCCGAAGAGAGGCATGGCATCCTCTCAGCGTTCGGTTCCATGCTCAGGAATGCCCTGTCCTAGATGCGGTCGCAGGATCAGACTTTTTTTACGTTCTTTGCGCGCGGGCCGCGGTCGCTCTGCTCGACCTCGTACTCCACTACATCGCCTACCGCGAGCGCCACGCCGCCCTCTATGGCGGAGGTGTGCACGTACACGTCCTTGCCGTCGTCTCCGGTGATGAAACCGAAATTGCGCGCGGCGTTAAACATCTTCACTTTTCCTCTCATGATATCAACCTCTTTGCATACTGCCTTTGAAGGCAAAGCTTATTTAGCCTACGGGATTTGTGTTTTCCCTTTTTTTCATTATATCGACGTCTTGCTGAAGAGATAGGACGCGGCGGCAAGCATCACGACCAGCCCGGCCAATGTGACGGCAAAGTCTGTCCCGAGGCTGAAGCTGCCCGTGCCTATCATGAGGGTGCGCAGCCCGTCCACGGAATAGCTGATGGGGTTGACCCTGCTCACGTCCTGCAGCCATACCGGCATCTTATCCATCGGGAAAAGCGCGTTGGACAGGAATATCAGCGGCATGACAAGCAGGGTTTGGACGAGCTGGAACGTCTCCACCTCCTGCACCACGGACGCCAGCGCTATGCCGAACGCGACGAGCGACGATGACATGACTACCATCAGAAGGAGGATGCCCACCAGGTTCGCAAGCGGCGGCACCGGCGTCCCGGTGAACGCAAAGCCGAGCACGAGTATGATGAGCCCCTGGATTATCGCCGTGGTCGCACCGCCCAGCGTACGCCCTATGACCAGCGTCTGCCTGCTGGCAGGGGCTGCGAGCATCTCCTTGAGGAAGCCGAACTCCCGGTCCCAGATTATGGAGACGCCTGCAAAAACGGACGTGAACAGCACGGTCATGGCAAGGATGCCAGGCAGTATGAAGGACCCGTAGTTGAAGCCAGGCACCAGCGCGGAGAATCCGCCTCCGAGCGCTACGAGGAACAGCAGTGGCATGCCCAGGCTGCTGACCATGCGCGACTTTGAATTCGTGTAACGCTTGACTTCCCTGAGCCAGACGGCGTATATCTTCGACAGTTCAATATCCACGCGCTCTCCTCCCCATCATTATTCCGCTCGGCGCGGCCTTCTCTTCCCTGATGCTCGTTCCGGTGTAATGTATGAACACGTCCTCCAGGCTCGGCATGTGGACCTCTATGCTCTCGATGTCTATCTTTGCCTTCAGCGCTGCCTCCATGACCTTCGGCACGAGCTTGCCCCCGTCCTTGGCCTCGAATGAGACAGTCATCTCGCTGATGCTCGGCTTCTTGCAGCAGCCCATCTTCGTGACGACTTCCGCGAGCCTCTGCGGCTCGCGCGACTCTATGGAGATTATGTTCCCGCCTATTATCGCCTTGAGGTTCTTGGGGGTGTCCAGCACCTTTATCTCCCCATGGTCGATTATCGCTATCCTGTCGCAGAGGTAGTCCGCCTCCTCCAGGTAATGCGTCGTCAGGATGATCGTTATGCCCTGGGCCTTCAGCTTGCTTATGTAGCTCCAGATGTGCCGGCGCG
>CAYZNP010000125.1:0-2317 GCA_964479815.1 Microcaldota archaeon | reverse complement strand
CCCCGATGATATGACCAACTTTTGCCAAGCGTATGAGGGGCGATGGGGACAGGTCATAATCTTGCGATAGATGAATAGGCGCGCATGAGGCGCCCCTGCAGCAGCTTGGTGGTGAAGAGGAAAAGGCCCGCATCGACAAGCGGCTGCGGCAACGTGACCGTAGCGCCCTGGAGCAGCGCCAGCGCCTTGAAAGCAGCGTCAGTTTCCCTGACCTTCCTTGCATAGAATTCCTGCCCTTCCCTTAGCGTCATCCTGCCCCCGGCGACCGCGCCAAGGGCTGACGCGCATTGCCTGGCGAAATAAAGGCTGGTACGTATGCCCTCGGCACTGAGGGGCAGCACTTCATTTGCCGAATCGCCCACGAAGAATATGCCGTCTTCGACCGGCCTTCCAATCCCCGTGCAGGGTATGGCACCGCCCACAAGCTCGTTTTTCCGGAATTCTATGCCGACGCTGCCGAGGAATGCCATGAATGCCCGGTTCAGCTGTGCGCCGCTCGCACACCCGCCTGCGCCCACCCTCCCGAGGCCATCGCCTACTGGGAATATCCATCCGTAGCCAGGGATGATGCTATTATCCAAAAAGAAATTCAGGCTCTCCTCGTATTTTTTTTCTATGGGGACTGTTATCTCCACGGCCGCGATCATCTTCTGCGGAACGTGGGTCGTCGCGAGGGCGCGCTTCCATCCAGTGCAGTCCACGATGAAACGGGCGGCCACGTCGCCTTTTGATGTCCTGACTACGCCGTCCGATGCGCCGGCCACCTCCGCGTTGAGGAATCGGGCTCTGGATTTGCGGAAAACCTCAGTGCAGAAAGCACGGTAGTCGAGGGCGCAGTATTCCTCCGGCACTTCCATCCTTCTTTTCAGCCACGGGGTCTTGAAGGAGAATCGCTTCACGCTGTGGAGTATGGATGATGGCGCGATGCTTTCGGCGACGTATCTCGGCACGCCGCATGCGGACGTCCGCTGCTCGCCTATCCCCTTCTTGTCTATCAGCAGCACGTCCAGCCCTGCGTCTTTCAGGAAATATGCCAGGCCCAGGCCTGCAAAACTGGCGCCTGCAATGGCCACGTCGGCGTGCATAGTCTTCGTCGGTCCCATTGATATCCGTCTCTCCATCCGCTCCTGGGGCGGAATCTTCACGCTCAGGATACTAAGAAAAACCCTATAAACGTTAGGTATCGAATCTAGCATGGGAAGAAAAATGCCGTATCGATTCCTTGAGGGCCTGACGATGGCGGATGTGGCGTTCGAAGCCACGGGGAAGACGCTGGAGGAGATGTTCGCCAGCGCAGCCGATGCCATCATGAACACGCAGGTGAAAGACCTGAAGAAGATTGAGCCGAAGCTGGAGAAGTCGTTCGAAATCAGGGCGGCGGATGAGGAGCGGCTTTTGCATGATTTCCTGCAGGAGCTCATATTCCTCAAGGACGCTGAGCGGCTACTCTTCAGGGAATATAAGTTGAAGATAGCAAAGGCGGGGACGAAAGGGTACGTGCTCAGCGCCAAAGCGAAGGGCGAGCCGCTTGACATGAAGAAGCACGAGCTTCTCGTGGATGTCAAGGCGGTCACCTGGAACAAGTTCAAGGTGGAGAAGACCGCGAAGGGCTGGAAGGCGGTAGCAATAATAGACGTATAAGGTGCAGCGGAAGAAGTCATCTAGTTATGGTCGTGCCTGCTTTCCCCTTTATCGCCCGGGCGACGTTCCCTATGGAGCAGATGACCACTTTTTTCCCGCCCTTTTCCAGGAACCGTATTGCTGACTGGACCTTCGGCCTCATGCTGCCCTCTGCGAAATGCGCCATCATGCGCCTAATCGTAAGAACGTCCGTTTTTCCTATCGCCTTCTGCGATTTTTTCCCGAAATCCGCGTAAGCGGCGTCCACGGATGTTATGAAAACCAGCAGGTCGGCGCCCACCGAAGACGCGAGCAGCGACGAGAATCTGTCCTTGTCTATCACTGCCTCGACGCCTTTCCCGCTTTTCGACACGGGAATCCCTCCGCCCCCGCCGCAGATTACGACGAACTGGGAGCGCATCAGCGATATTATCGCGTCCTTCTCCAGTATGGCGAGGGGCTCGGGCGACGGCACTACCAGCCTGTAGCCCCTCCCGGCATCCATCACCATGTGCATGCCGGGCTGGATGCTTTCGTAGAACGGGCCTATGGGCTTGGTCGGGTGGCGGAACGCACTGTCACGCTCGTCCACAAGCGCCCGGGTGAGCAGGACAGCAGACTTGCGCCGCAGCGCGCTCTGCATGAAATAGCCGATCTCCCCCTGCGTCATCGCGTCCAGCACGTCCAGCGGCATCTC
>CAYZNP010000124.1:0-2330 GCA_964479815.1 Microcaldota archaeon | reverse complement strand
AGACCTCATTTCCGCAGCCTATCTTACTTTCTTATTTTTCTACTTTCCACAACATTTAAAATAACGTCGCTAGCTATATTATCCAGATGTGTCGATACCAGAGTGATTCATATGCATAAAGCCAAGCACCGCAGAGTTTTCGCTTCATTGACGCCGTCGGCCGACTTACTCACAACCCCAAGGCTTTCCACCCACACCAATGAGGGGTGGGGAGAGCACGGCATGGTGCCTTTAGACAAGCCAGGCGACGTGGAGGCCCGCAGGCTGCTTAACAAAGCCCCTGGGTTGTCCCTTGGCTACGACGTTGGATGGGGCGAGCCATCGCGCGGCGGGACAACCGCCCAGGATATCACCATGATGCAAAAGTATCTCGAGGCGGTAAGAATAAAGAACCGCACCTCTTCGAGCCGTAAAATGCGAGCATTTGCATCGGCACCGATCGTTATTCCACTGGCCCAGAAAAGAAAGTAATGTTTATAAAATCCCGCTGAGATAAGATGTCCTAGTTCTTAGGAATATTGGAGCCAGAGGCGGGAACATGCAGAACGTAAGGCATTTAGTGACACTGAAGGACTACGACGGGAACTGGATACGGAGGAATACGGCCCTTGGAATCAACATCAAGGAAAGCATGAAGCCGGGCGGCAGCATCATGAGGAGCATGTCATCCTACAAGGATAAGCTTGACGGCAAGCGGCTGGCATGCCTCTTCGAGAAGCCGTCGCTGCGGACGCGCGTGTCGTTCAAGTTCGGCATGTCTCTGCTGGGTGGCTTCGTCGAGACCATGGACCCCAAAGCCATGCACTTCAACACCTCAGACCAGCCGGCCGAGGTAAAAGCCCTCGCGTCCCTGTGCGACATAATAATGATAAGGCCGCTGAAACACTCCACCGTGGCGATGTTCGCGCAGCACAGCACAGTGCCGGTGATAAACGGGCTGTCAGAGTCAGACCACCCCTGCCAGGCACTGGCAGACGTCATGACCATACACGAGGTGAAAGGAAAGCTCGAAGGCGTGAAGGTCGTCTACCTGGGCATAGCCAACAACGTGAGCAACTCACTCTCGCTCGCATGCGTGGAGAGCGGCGCGCAGTTCGTCCTGTGCACCCCGCCCGGGGAAAAGGGAAGGGACCCTGACGCGAAAGACCCGGTGCTCATGGAGCGCCTGAAGGCGAGCGGCCGCTATTCAGAGGAGCCTGACGTGGCCAAGGCGGTGAAGGGCGCTGACATATTATATACCGACACCTGGGTGAACATGGAGCACCTGAGCAACGCTGAACTGCTGGCAGCGCGCAAAGCACTCCTTATGCCCTACCAGCTCAACCAGAAGGTCATGGAAATGGCAGGGCCGCAGGCGCTGTCCATGCACGACCTGCCTGCGCACCCGGACCTGGAGATAGACCATTACGCGCTCCACGGGCCGCGTTCCATAGCGTTCATACAGTCCGAGAACCGCATGTGGGCGCAGATGGCCGTGATGATGCGGTTGCTGGGTGTAGAATAGATGAAGGCAGTGCTCGCTCTAAAGGATGGCACCGTGATGCACGGAACGGGATTCGGTGCCATCACCGAGAACGTGGGCGAGCTCGTCTTCAACACGTCCATGACCGGGTATGAGGAGGCATTGACAGACCCCAGCTACGCTGGCCAGATACTCCTCATGACCTACCCGCTAATCGGCAACTACGGCATCAACGGCAAGGACCGGGAGAGCGACAGGATACATCCGCCCGGCTTCGTCATCCGCGAGCTGAGCCACGACTACGAGCACAGGCAGGCGAACGCCTCCCTCGACGCGTTCCTGAAGCAATTCAAAGTGCCTGGCATGTACGGCGTTGACACGCGGTTCCTGGTGCGCCACATACGCGAGAAGGGTGTGATGCCTGCGATTATAGCGACGTCGGAAAAGGACATAGACGTGAAGAGGCTCGTGGAGCGGATGAACAGATTCGACTACTCGTCCGTCGATTTCGTCAGGGAAGTCACAGTGAAGAAGGCGCAGGTGCTGAACAAAGGCGGAAAGAAGAAGGTCGTGCTCATCGATTACGGGGCGAAGGCAGGCATAGCGCGCGAGCTCGTGGCTCGCGGATGCGAGGTGCACATCCTGCCCGCTTCGGCTACCGCCGCTGACGTGAAGGCGATTGAGGCCCACGGCATAATGCTGTCCAACGGGCCAGGCGACCCTGCAATACTGAAATACGCGCACGAGGCGATACGCGGCCTCGAAGGATACAGGCCGATGTTCGGCGTGTGCCTGGGCAACCAGCTCATCGCCCACGCGTTCGGCGGCGACACGTTCAAGCTCAAGTTCGGGCACAGGGGCGCGAACC
>CAYZNP010000123.1:0-2345 GCA_964479815.1 Microcaldota archaeon | reverse complement strand
ACCTGGAGATAAGGAAGGGCGAGGTGTTCGGGCTCCTCGGCCCGAACGGCGCCGGCAAGACCACCACCATAAGCATGCTCTGCACGCTCATCCGGCCTACTTCCGGCAAGGCGTCCGTGGCAGGCATCGACGTGCGCTCGGACCCTTCGGGCGTAAGGAAAAACATCGGGATAGTGTTCCAGGAACCGAGCGTGGACGACCTTCTCACAGGCAAGGAGAACCTGGAGCTCCATGGCATGCTGTACAAGATGAAATCAGAAGACAGGAAAAAGCGCACAACGGAGATGCTCGAGCTGGTGGGGCTCACAGACAGGGCGAACGACCTGGTGCGGACCTATTCGGGCGGCATGCGCAGGCGCCTGGAGATAGCCAGGGGGCTGATGCACAGGCCGAAAATCCTTTTCCTGGACGAGCCGACCCTCGGCCTCGACCCTGCCAGCAGGGAGCACATCTGGAAGTACATAAAGCTCCTTTCGGAAAAGCACGGCACCACCATGGTCCTCACCACGCATTACATGGAAGAGGCCGACCTCCTCTGCAGCAGGATAGGCATAATCGACAACGGCAAGCTCATACAGCTCGGCACCTCAGGCGAACTCAAGGCCAAGGTAGGGCAGGACATAGTGCGGCTCCGCGGGGAAGTGGACGAGGGAAAGCTCAGGCAATTGCAGTTCGTGAAGAAGGTGCGCAAGGGCAAGGACGGCTTCACGCAGATTACCATGACGAACGCTGCGAAGAACCTCCAGGTGCTCCTGGGCGCGTGCGGAACGCTTGACTCGGTGCAGGTGAGGGAGGTCACCCTCAACGATGTGTTCCTCCATTACACCGGCAGGGAAATCCACCGGGAGGAGGGCGAGGGCGGCTGGGGCGAGCGCGTCATGCAATGGGGTGGGCAGAGTGGTTGAATTCGATGCCATCTATGCCATTTGGCTGAGAGAGGCGAAGGTATACATCAGGGAGAAGGAGCGTGTCATCGCCTCGGTGATCTCCCCGCTGCTCTGGCTTTTCGTGTTCAGCACCGGCATAGGCGGCAGCGTCGCAGGCGCTAACGGGAATTACCAGGCATTCGTTTTCCCGGGCATACTGGTGATGTCCATCCTGTTCACATCGTTCTTCTACGGCCTCTACATCATATGGGACAAGAAGCTTGATTTCCTCAAGGAGGTCCTGGTCGCGCCAGCGTCCAGGAGCAGCGTATTCATAGGGAAGGCGATGGGCGGGGTGACCGATGCCATGGTGCAGGCCTCAGTGCTGCTGATCGTGGGGGCGATATTCATAATGCCCGTGAATCTCGCAAGCCTGGCATATCTCATCCCGGTATTGCTGCTTACGTCGTTCTCCACGGCCAGCCTGGGCCTCTTCATAGGGGCGAACATGACCAGCCAGGAAGGTTTCGCGCTGGTGTCGAACTTCGTCATGTGGCCCATGTTCTTCTTCAGCGGCGCGCTCTTCCCGCTGCAGAACCTTTCTGGAGTCCTCAGGGACATCAGCCTCATCGACCCGGTGACCTACGCGGTGGATGCCATAAGGGTGGTGCTGCTGGGAACAGGGGTGTTCTCCCTCTACTACGACGTCGGCGTGCTTCTGGCCTTCGCGGCGATTACCAGCATCATCGGGGTCATAGCCTTCGGCAACCTGCAGCAGACGAAGTAGCTTTTGACAAAACATATAAACCTCCAGCCAGAAGGAGGGATGTGAAGCCCAGGGAAATAGGGGTAGCCGCGCTGTTCATCATCATCTGCCTGGCAGCAGGCGCCATAGGCTCGCTGGCGACGTATCCTGCGATACCTGGGTGGTACGTGTCGCTCATCAAGCCTTCCTTCAGCCCGCCCAGCTGGGTTTTCGGGCCGGTCTGGACAGTGCTCTATGTGCTCATGGGCATCGCCGCTTACGTCGTTTACAGGACAGGCATGAAGAAGCCGGCGGTGCGTGATGCCATCGCCATTTTCGGCGTCCAGCTCGGCCTCAACCTCCTCTGGTCCCTGCTTTTCTTCGGGCTGCGCTCGCCGCTTTACGGCTTCATCTGCATAGTAGCGCTCTGGGCGGCCATAGCCATCACCATAATAAGGTTTTATGCGATATCAAAAAACGCAGGGCTGCTGCTTGTCCCGTATATATTATGGGTTTCATTCGCAAGCCTGCTTAATCTCTCCATATGGATGCTCAACTGAGGTTTTTGCATGGGAATGAGCAAGAAGGATTTGTCAAGGAAGAAGGCCAACATCAAGACCAGGATAGCTGAACTAGAAGAGAAGGCTAGGATGGACCCGCTGAAAAGGAACAGGGCGGTCCACGATGAGCTCGAGCAGCTGAAGAAGAAGCTCGCGGAAGCTGATTGAATGGGC
>CAYZNP010000122.1:0-2398 GCA_964479815.1 Microcaldota archaeon | reverse complement strand
GCGCTTTTCGGGCCTATCATGGGCAGCGCCTCAACGATTGAGCGGGCTGTCTGCGACGGCGTGAGCGTGCGCCTTTTCGCGTAGATGCGCAGCGGCTGCCCTTTTCCGAGCTGCTCATGCTTCGCGAACGCGAAGACGAGTTCAGCAGTCTCTTCCATATCATCTGTGAAAACGAGCGATGCGCCGTAGTCCGCTACGATGGCGGCATATGCGCCGAGAAGGGAAGCCCGGGCAAGCCGGCCCTCATCGGCAGTGCCCTCAACGACCACCACGACGCGTTCGTAGTTGGAGATGAGGTTGGGCAGCTGGCTGAAAAGCCGCCCGTCGATCACGGACTGCTCGAAATCAGCGCGCGTCTTCCGCTCGAGCGCAAGCCGCGAGGAGCACAGGAAATCGCCCACGCTGAGAGCGCGCCGCTCGACATCCGCGCCCAGGGATTTGAACAATTCGTCGAAATGCGAGTCCTCGCGGTGGTCCACTGCGATGCGGGCCTTGCCGTCCGGGGATTTTTCCAGGAACTGCTGCAAGCGGGTCACTCCGGCGCCTGGGCAGCCGAGCCCATGTAGGAATTTATCTCATCATAGCTGATGGCGCAGCCGGAATACTTTATCTTGTAGAGCGCGGCCTCCAGCGCCTCCCGCTGCAGCTTCTGGAAGTTCTTGAAATAGCCCTTCTCATAGGCGAGCATGACCATCTCGCTGGAGCGCAGCGCACGCAGCGGCGCGATCTCGGAGGTCAGGAATTTCAGGTTGTCCTTGTTCACCATGATGTTGACGTTGAACTCGTCCTCCAAGTGCTCCTTGAGCTTCAGCGGCGCCTCGATGAGCATGCGGGTCGTGCGCTCGTCGATGAGTATATACTCGATGCCCAGCACCTTCGCGAGCGCGACCATCTCGGTCTCACCCTGCTGTATCAGGCGCAGCGGCTTTCCACGCGCGAAGAACATGTTGTTCGCGGCGTTCATGAACTTGTCGGTCTGGTCGCCGACGTTCGCATCGACCTTCACCACCACGCCGTCGTCGATGGCGTTCTTGATGCGTATGGCGGAAAACAAGTACTTGCGAAGATTCGATTCGAGCGGGCGCCGCACGGACTCGTACTCCACCGAAGGCGGGATGATGAAGCGGACGTGATAGTTCTCGTGGAAGTAGTAGAGCAGGTGGTCGAGGCAGGCGGCAGTGAGCGATATGAGCGCCCCGGAATCGCAAAGCACGTCGCGCGTCTTCATGTCATTCCTCTATGAGCTTCCTCGCGAATTTCATCCGCTCGGCTATTGGCTTTTCTTCCTTGAGGCGGTCGAACATCATGGTCTCGCCCGCATAGTCCAGTATCTCCTGCTTCTCCATGCCGGTCATCTCTGACGCCACGCCAAGGCTCATGCCCTGGGCGTAGAGCGTAGCCGCCATCTTCAGCTTTCCTTTGGTCACCAGGTCGATCACGAAGCGCGGGTCGCGCTGCTCCAGGGATGCGACGCTCTTCTCCAGCACCTGGAATGTGGCCAGGACCTCGCCATCGGATACGCTGCCTATGGCGTCGGCGACGTTCTGGAGCGCGTGCTCGATGTCGTGCAGCGCGGCATCGTAGTCCCGGCCGAGGAAGCGGGGCTTGGAGACTATTTTCGAAAGGACGTAGGAGAAGATGGCCATGTTGAAATAAACAGGCGTAAAATTCATGGCCGCCTCGATCAGGATATCGTCGTTAAGCTTCCTGAGGCGGCGCTGGTTGCGGTTGCGGAATGCCACGAGTACGGAGAATGCGAGCTCTTTGAGTGGTTTCACGTGGGCACCCGTAGCGGAGGAACGGCTTTGCACTTTTATCAATCCTGTTTTTGTGCAGCCGTCTTGACTAGGAGTAGTCGGGTAACCTTTTAACTGTTCTTTTCGCCCGGTTGTTGTAGAAGTCCTTGGCTTCTCCGAAGTCGACCTTGACGCCCAGCTCATGCATCTCCTGAATGAGGACCGTGATGTTGTGGACCACGCAGCGGCAGAGGATCTCGTTTATCATGCCGGTGTCGCTTTTCGCCCGTATCCTTTCCCTGAGCCTGCGCTTCATCATGGAGAACGTGGTTTCGGCGTTGCTGCGCTGATGGTAATGCTCCATGAAGTTCTCGCGGTTGTTCCTGAACTCCCGGTAAATCTGCCTCCAATAGACGGCCCCGCCCATCTTGCCGGTGGCGTTGCTCTTGAACGGTATGTACGGCTTCGAGCCGTTCTCCATTATCTGGTCGATTATCGCCCTTGAGGAATAAGCCTTGTCTGCGGTCATCTCTCTGATGTCGAAGTACCGGGCCGCGTTCTCGAAAGAAGGCTGGAACATAGTCGAATCGCCTACATTCTTGTCTGTGACCTCCACGTTGGCGATGACGTTGGTCTTCGTGACTGAGAGGATGTGCACCTTC
>CAYZNP010000121.1:0-2424 GCA_964479815.1 Microcaldota archaeon | reverse complement strand
ATCAGGTTCTCTGTCTTGCGGAGGGAGAGGATGTCTGTTATGGCCAGGCCGAACCTGGCGAGCTCATCCTTCGGGAAATAGACCCTTCCCATCCTCGCGTCCTCGCCCACGTCACGCAGGATGTTCGTCAGCTGCATAGCTATTCCAAGCTTCACTGCATAGCGCTTCATCCTGCGCAGGTTGTCCGCGCCGAATATGTACATGAGTATTATGCCCACGACCGAGGCGACGTGATAGCAGTAGCGGCGGAGCGCGGCGAATGTGCCGTATTCCTTCCGGGTTATGTCCATGCTCACGCCCTTTATGAGCTGGAGCGGGTAGCGCAGCGGGATGGAGTATTTCTTCATTACGTGGATGAACGGCGCGAGCACCGGGTCATCGGAAACGCCTGTGTCGTAAGCCGCGCGCAGGCGCTTCCGCCAGTCGCGCACGAGCATCTTCTGGAGGCGGGGGTTGCCCTCGTTGTTGTCCACCAGGTCGTCGGTCTGCCTGCAGAACGCATAAACAGCATGGAAAGCATTGCGGCTTTCCTGCCCCATGAAGCGTGAGGCGAAGTAGAATGTCTTCGAGCCCTTCTTGATGCTTTCTTCTGCGTATTTGAAGTCGATTTTACCCACCTGCTGTTTTTTCGCAGGAAAGGTTTATATCGTCATCTGTCGTTGATTGTGCATGGCATCCAAACTCCATCTGGTCCTGGTTGCGGTATTGTTCCTTGCTGCGCTGCCCCTGGCTTTCGCAGACGTCGGGCCTTCGCCACAGGCCCCGAAAGTGACCGTCCACCTCGTCAAAAATAATGCGCCGGTCACCACCGTCAGCGAGATAATCTATCATTGCCTGGGGAGCACAGAGGAGAACGCCAGCAGCCCGGTCGCCCCGGCGCCGATAAAGCTCGAGTGCACGGCTGGGACCTGCACCAATGAAGGCGGATGGTATTACAAGTTCAACCCCTGCTTCAGTTTCCCCGGCGGCTACATTTCATATGATCTCGGGCAGGGGGAGGTTAAGACGCGCGATTTCAGCTTCAATCAGACCTACCAGAACTATGACATGACCATTGATGCTGAAAGCGGCAACATCACCAGCACATCCAGCTTCACTCCCCCGTCGGGATGCCTGCCCGCGTTCCTGCTGCTCCTTGTGCCTGCCCTCTTGCGGCGTGGTTGATTGGATTTCTTCCAGGCTTACTGCCTGACCCTTGCCGTGGAGGGAATAGTGCTTTTCATCCTCCTGCGCAGCAGGTATGCGGCGCTCCTCATCGCAAAAAACGCATTCGTTGCCAGCACGCTCACCCTGCCGTTCGTGTGGTTCGTTTTCCCGCGGCTGGGCATGGCCTGGGGCCTGTGGATCGCGGTTTCAGAGGCGTTCGCGGTGGTGGCTGAAAGCGGTGTCTACTTCCTGCTTTTCAAGCGGCTTGGCGCAAGGGACGCCTTCCTTGCCAGCGCGGCCTGCAATCTGGCCTCCTTCCTGGCGGGGTTGGCAATCAGTTAGCGATTTTTCCTGCCTGGATTTTTTTCTCAGGAAAAGGTTTATATCGCCAGCTGCCGTTAGTGGAGCATGGCCCAGCCCGCGGTTCAGGTCAATGAGCTTACAAAGATAATAGACGAGCGGATAGTGGTGGACAGGATATCGTTCTCGGTGGAGGAGGGCGAGCTGTTCGGCCTGCTGGGCGCCAATGGCAGCGGCAAGACCACCACCTTCAACATGCTCGCGGGCCTGCTGGCGCCGTCTTCGGGCACGGTGATGCTCCTCGGAAAAAGCATAAAGGAGATGCAGAAAAGCAAAAGGCCGGAAATCGGCTTCGTCACCCAGGAAGACTCGTTCTATGAGACGCTTACCGTGGAGGAGAACCTGGAGTTCTTCGCGGATATGTTCAGCATGCCGGCCAGGGAGAGCGATGCGGCGATACGCAAGGTTCTCAGGCAGATGAAGCTCACGGAGAAGGCAGATACCATGGCCTCGCGCCTGTCCGGCGGCATGAAGAAGCGGCTGAACATGGCATGCGCCATAGTCCACGACCCGAAGATAATATTCCTGGACGAGCCCACCGTCGGCCTAGACCCGGTTGTGCGCAAGGAGATATGGGCGCTCATAGAGGCGCTCCACTCAGAAGGCAAGACCATAATCATAACCTCGCACTACATGGACGAGGTCGAGCGGCTGTGCCACCGCGTCGCTATAATGTACTCGGCGAGGCTGGTGGCCAGCGGAACGCCTGCCGAGCTGAAGGCCAAGTACAAGCTCAAGCAGATGGAGGATGTTTTCGCCGAAGTGGCGAAGCAGGTGCCCTGATGAAATTCTTTTCAGTCATGCGCAAGGAGCTGCTGGAAATCGTGCACGACCGCACCATGCTGGCAGTGCTTGTCATATTTCCGATTTTCATAATGGCCTTCATGGGAAGCTCGTTCCGCTCCATGGAAATCGTAG
>CAYZNP010000120.1:0-2425 GCA_964479815.1 Microcaldota archaeon | reverse complement strand
GAAGGGGCCGTTCAGCCCGCTCGGACCGTTAGAGACAGGGAGGCCTGGGGTCAGAGTCGAAACCGAAGGTTCAACCGTCAACGTCAATGTGCAGCAGCAGAGGAGGTTCCAGGTGACCGAAGCGTTCAAGCTGATGGGCAGCAAAATCAGGGAATTCAGGGCCCGCAAGGAAGCCAACAAGCTCGAGCCGCCGAACATGGACGAATTCATGGCTGCTGCCGGGCAGGACATGGGACGCATGATGGGGGAGAACGCACCGGAAACGCAGCAGACGATGGCAAATGCCATGAAATCCCTTTACAACAGCATCAAGGAGAAGAAGGATGCGGCGACGTGCCGCGAGGCCATGACCAGCGTATACGCGACATCGCGCAGCGGGCTCGAGGCCATCGCGAAGGGCAACCCCGCCCAGGGAGTGAAGGGCGATGCTGAACTGGCAGAAGCGCTCGGATACATACGCCCGATGATACAGAAAACCTACAGGACCACTGCGGAGATGGAAGAGCACCTGAAGACGATTGCAGAGGAAACCAGGGTAGACGGCATGCCGAAGGCGCAGATGGAAACCGTTGTCACATCCATGGAAAGATACACGGTCGAGAGGGGCGGCCAGCCGCTTGCGGCCACCCAGCTGCTCACCGGCGAGCTGACGCTCCCTGAACGGGAGGCTATGCTAGTCAGCCTGAGCACCAAAACCATGAAGGTGGGCACCGGCAGGAAGGCAAAGGAGGTCCCCATAGCGGACGGAACGATGCTGCTGCAGGAATACAGGGCCGTGAGGTTCATCAAGACACAGAAGGATGTGGAGGCCATCCAGACCGCCGGCGACAAGGTGAAAGACCAGATAAAGGCGAATCTCGCCATAGCTGCACTCACGGAAAAGGATATCGACGCAGCGGTGTTTGCGGCGATGAAAAACAAGAACGTCATCGACCTGTACAGAAAAACCTATGGCCGTGAAAGAGGCGATGCATACGCGCAGGCGGTGGAAGGCGGGCTGGAGGGGATGCTAGATGAAAACGGCGTGCCTCTGAAGGGCCCACTCAAGGGCAGATTCGCATTGTCGGCGGACGAGAGGGAATTCATCAAGGGCCTGAGAGAGAATGCGGCACTCGCAGAAGACGTCCAGGCCACATCCACGCTCTGGAAAGGGAGCAGGGATGTAAGCCAGGCAAGGGCCCGCGAGCTGGAAAGAGGTGCAGAACTGGACGAGTCCAAGACCGTATTCGGCCTGGCATGGGACCTGACCAAGCTCGGCCTCAAAGCTGGCTTCGTTGACTTCCAGTCGTTCGGTCCGAGGTACCTGATAGCGAACCGCGGCAGCAAGGAGCTCTTTGGGAGCACCATGCTAAGGGCGGCCGCACTGCCGAAGAACCTGCCTACGGTTTTGGCCCAGACCGCCGTATGGTGGCTGGAGTGGAGGCAGCTCGTATGGGGGGCGCCATATGTTGGCGTACGCACATGGGTGAACGCCATAACCCAAGCACCGAGCGTGGAACAGGGAAGGGCTGATGCCAAGCGCGATTTCGGCGTCGACATAAGCAGGGAGAACGCCATATTCATACGCAGCAAGGCAGGGCAGGACTTCTATGTGCTTGGCATTTCAAAGTGGTTCCCAGCTGGCGTGGAGAGAAGGCCGCCGAAGCCCGCGACGCTGAAGGAGATGCTGGAAACACCTGGCATCGTGATAGAGCCTACGAGGCTCAATGCCATACTGGACGATGCCAGGGCAATGGAGGAAGACCTGGGCAAGCTGAACCGCCTGTTGAAAGCAGTGCAGTATGATAAGGATAAGAAGCCGATTCCCAATGATAAGAACTACGCGGATCTTACCACGTTGCTCGGAGATATGAAAATTGACGCAGGCAAAGCATGGGAGCAGTATATATCCAAAGGCAAGGAGCTTGACATGGCTGACATGGCTGAGCTACGCAGGAACGACTGGCTGGCCAAAGGCTACATGTACGGGCTCAAGGAAGTGGTTGCGAATGCGCTCTGCTCGGACGGCGCTGTCGGCGAAGACGTGCGCACGCTCGACCCGGAGAGGATAAACAGTGTGCTGAAGCTGAAGGACAAAAATTTGCGCGATGCATCCCTCCAGCCGATACTACAGGGGGTCAACCTGACGCTGGCTGACCTGAACACGCTGCTGAAGGCGAAGGGGAGGGATACACTCCTCGCAAAGGACATGCCTGAGCTGGCCGAGGTTGCAAGGCTCAACAGCGCGAAATTCCTTTCCCAGAACCCCGAGGCCTTCCGGACCATCTGGGACATGATGTATGAGGGGAACCTGCCGCTGGCATGGCTCGGCAAGGCGATAGTCACCCTTAACAGGCCAGGAGCGCTGGACGGCCCGATGGCAATGGCAAAGGGCGATACGGACGAGGCGTGGATGAGCTCGTTCAAGGGCCTGGTGGCTGGTAAG
>CAYZNP010000119.1:0-2445 GCA_964479815.1 Microcaldota archaeon | reverse complement strand
AACGTCGTCCAGCATTATGCCCTGGCATTTTACGAACGAGTCGGATTTTTTCGCCTCTGGGGCTATTTTGATTTCGGCGCGGAACGTGGAAATGCCGCCCTTCGAGCTGATGCCCTTTGATATTATGGATGAGGAGGTGCGCTGTGCCAGGTGGATCATCTTCCCTCCGGAATCCTGGTGCTGCTTCCCGCTGGCGGCTGAAACTGAGACTATGCGGCCGGTGGCGCCCTCGCCGGCCAGCACAACGCACGGATATTTCATGGTGCAGAGCGAGCCGATGTTGGCATCTATCCATTCAATCGTCGCGTTTTCCTTCGCTATCCCGCGCTGGGTGACAAGGTTGTAGACGTTGTGCGACCAGTTCTGCAGGGTGGTGTAGCGCACGCTGGCGCCCTTCTCCGCGAAGATTTCCACGACGCCGGTGTGCAGGTTGCTCCTTGGATAGAGCGGGGCGGTGCAGCCCTCCACGTAATGGAGCGAGCTGCCCTCTTCTGCGATTATCACCGTGCGCTCGAACTGGCCCAGGGCCTCCTTTGATATCATGAAATACGCGTGCAGCGGCGCGTCCAATTTCACGCCCCGCGGCACGTAGACGAAGCTGCCGCCGCTCCAGACCGCGTCGGTGAGCGCCGCGAACTTATTGTCCGTGGGCGGAATCGCCTTTCCGAGATATTTCCGCAATAGTTCCGGGTGCTCCCGCACCGCCTCGTCCATGCTGGTGAATATGACGCCTTTTTCGGTCCATTCCTTCTTCAGGTTGCCGTAGACCGATTCGGATTCCATCTGCACCTCGAGCCCGGCAAGGAACCTGCGCTCTGCCTGCGGCACGCCCAGCCTCTCGAACTTCTCCCTTATGGCCGGGTCAACGTCCTCCCAGGAGCGTTTCCTGCCGCCTCCCTGCTCGTACCAGCTGATGTCCTGGCTTTCCAGCCCTGAGAGGTCCGGCCCGAAGCGGGGCATGGGCAATCCTGCGAACTGCACGTATGCGTCAATCCGCCGCTTCCTCATCCATGCCGGCTCCTTTTTGGCGTCGCATATGCGCTGGACGTCATCCTCGCTGAGCTTCATATGCATAAAATTCATAGGTTATATTTTTAAACCATATTGGTTAATTAAATAAACTATGGATTCATCTGACCTGAGCATAATCGGCATCCTTATGCTGGACTCCCGCACGCCGTTGTCAGCCATGGCGAAGGAGCTTGGCATAAGCCAGCCGGCGGTCCAGAAGCGGATACAGAAGCTCAAGGCAGCAGGTATAATACTCGGTAGCACGGTGGTGCTTAACACAGGCAAGCTCGGCTGGAAAAGGGCCATCGTCGCACTCAGCATGAAAAAGGCGGCCTACGGGCCGATAGTCGCTTCTGCGGCCAAGCTGCCGTTCGTCAGCGGTGTATACACCGCAACGGGCCACTACGGTCTCGTGGTCGAGCTGCTAGGCCCGGCGGCCGTCGTGAGCGGCGCGGTCGCGCACCTGGGCAAGATGGACGGGGTGGTGGAATCCTGCCAGCTGTCAATCGTGGAGCGGATCGCATGACATTCGAGGTGAAGGGGCTGCACGTATATTCCACCGGCAAGGGGGCCAGGGAGATAGTGAAAGGCGTTTCCTTCTCGCTCAGGCCCGGCACGATAACGGTCATCATGGGCCCGAACGGCAGCGGCAAGAGCTCCCTCTGCAACGCGCTCATGGGCGACCCTGCCTTCAGGGCAAAGGGCAGCATCCGGCTGGCCGGCGCCGAGCTCATGAAGCTGGGCCCTGACGCCCGGGCGAAGAAGGGCATTTTCCTGGCTTTCCAGAACCCAGAGGAAGTCGAGGGCGTGAAGGTGAGCAACTTCGTCCGCAAGGCAGTCGCCGCCAAAGAGGGCGGACCGCAGGACATCGATGCCATGATGAAAGTGCACGAGAGGACCCTGGCAGCTGCAGCTGAACTTGGCATGGGCGAAAGCTCTGTCACGCGCGAAATGAACGTGGGCTTCTCAGGCGGCGAGAAGAAGCGCCTGGAGATGCTCCAAATGCTCATGTTGAAGCCCAAGATAATAATGCTGGACGAGATCGACTCTGGATTGGATGTGGACGGCATAAGGCTCGTTGCGAAGGCGATACGGTCGCTTAAGGCAGCGGACCGCAAAAGGGCGTTCCTGCTGGTGACGCACTACCCGCGCATTTTGAAATATCTGAAACCGGACCGCGTCCACGTGCTCGCAGGCGGCAAAATCGTCAAGTCAGGGACCGCTAAGCTCGCCCATGAGATAGAGAAGAAAGGATACGCGCGATATGCAGGCAAACGGCCTGGAAAAAGGAGTGGTGCTGATGTTCAACGTCGATAAGGTCCGGAAAGACTTCCCTGTGCTGCGGATGAAGGTGAACGGGAAGCCGCTTGCCTACCTGGATTCCGCGGCAACGTCACAGCGGCCGAGGCAGGTCATAGACGCCGTAAGCAGGTT
>CAYZNP010000118.1:0-2445 GCA_964479815.1 Microcaldota archaeon | reverse complement strand
TTGCGCTGAGAGTTTGCCCTTGCCCATGCCCAGGTCGGCACGGACGACTATGGTCTGCTTGTACATACAACGTAGTTCGAACGGGAAAAGATTATAAAGCTCTGACAAGATGACAAATCCATGCTGGCGGAAACTGAAATCATAATTAGGTTCATCGCGTCTGCGCTCATCGGCCTCGTCCTTGGGTTGACCAGAAGGCACAAGCCGGCAGGCGTGCGCACGCTCGCGCTGCTCTGCCTGGGCTGCACCATATTCACGGTGATTTCCATAAGCAGCAGTTCGCCCATGACCGACCCGACGCGCGTAATCGCACAGGTGGTCACCGGCATCGGCTTCCTTGGCCTGGGAACCATATGGAGGTACGGCGGCAAGCCGGCAGGAGTCACTACTGCCGCGACCGTATGGGCGACGGCAGCCGCGGGAGTCCTCATCGGGCTTGGCATGTGGCTGGAGGTCGGAGTGGCCACAATCCTCATAATGGCAATAATCTACTCCAAAGAGCCGCTGGTGAAGGCACACATCGAGGAAGAGTAATCAGGGCTTCCAGAACCTCTTATTCTTTATGAAAAGCTTCTGCGCCCCAAGGAGATCCAGGTAGAACAGATCCTCGTCTCTCTGGAGCTTCTTCAGCACACGGTCCGCGGTCTTCGGGCCGACACCGTATGTGGAAAGCGCTATGAGCGCCTTCTTGCCGTAGGCCCTTATCAGGCCTGCCGAGAACTCCATGTCGCTTTTCGGCTCGCCTTCGCGGTTTAGCAGGGCCAGCGCCTTCTCACCGCACTTGTGGCATTTTATTATCTCCGGGGCGCCTGCCAGGTGCAGGTAGCGCGTGGCCTTGCAGTGGAGGCACACCAGGCGGAGCGTCTTTGACAGCGCGTTCTCCTTGAAAGCGGCAATCATCCGCTCGCGCGGCTCGAACGCGCCTGCGTATTCCCCGCCGGAAACCCGGTCTATGCCGATTTTAGCGAAATAGCTGGGGTGCTTGCGCACGTCGACGACAAGCTTGAACGTGCCCTTCCTGAGTTTCGCGAGCACCTCCTCGGTCTTCGGGATGTCGAAATACCTGAAGAATATGGAACGCACCGTCTCTTCGTATACGACCGAATTCCGCAGTGCGTCTATGAAACGGCTGTTCACGGTCGCCTCTTCCGAGAGCAGCCCGAACATGCGGCCGACGTGCAGGAACTTGAATTTCAGGAGCGATGAGCCGGCGACGGCCTCTGAAAGCTGCGCCTTCACGTTGCGGATGTCTCCGAACGCACGGCGGATCGCGTCTTCCTTCAGTGGATATGGCAGGCGCACCATTATGCGGTAGGGGTCTGACACCGCACGCACGCTCTCGCCTATCGTTCTGGAAAGGTTCTGGCTGAATATGCGCGACAGCCCGGAGTTTACCTTGCTGCCGAAGCACGCATGGACGATTATCAGGTCTTCTATTATCTCCATGACCAGCGTCTTTTCGTCAGGCAGTGGTGAAACCTCCTTCTTCAGCGCGCGCATCCTGCCCACGTCCTGCGCCACCTCGAACGAGACTGGGATGTCCTCGCCTGTCCAGGAAGGCACGGCTATTTCGCTCGCCGAGCTCGGCTCTGCCAGCACCTCGTCCTCGGTTATGTCCACGACACGCCATGGAAGCCCGCGCGAGAAGAAGCTCGCGCCAGGCTCCAGGTTGACGACGAATTCTTCGTCGAGGCTGGACACCGGCTTGTTGGCTGATATATCACGCATAAGGAAGCGTTTAGTCTTCGGGATGGTGCTCAGGAACGATGAGTAGTATATGCGCGCACGCGGCCGGATGCGCACGAACACGTCGCGACCGGCTTCCTCGTAGTACAGGATGCCCTCACCATACAGCTGCAATGCGACCATGCGCAATTTGTCGTAGTCTATGCCGTAGGCGTAGGAGCGGGACAGCATCTCGTGCGCCTGGGCCAGCTTCATCGGCCCGAAATCCAGGCACACGCCGACGAGCTGGTGGGCGATGACGTCCAATGCGCCCCGCTCCACTCTCTTGTCCTCCATCCAGCCGTTGGACGCGAGCACGCGCACCACCTCGCTCTCCAGCATGTCGTCGAAATCCGTTGAGAATACGACGCCGCGCGGCGTCTTCTCGAGGCTGTGGCCAGACCGGCCTATCCTCTGGGTGAGCCGGAACGCCTGGTGCGGCGACCCGTACTGCACGACGAGTGAGACGTCGCCCACGTCTATGCCAAGCTCGAGCGAGGAGGTGGCGAGTATCGATTTTATCTCGCCGCGCTTGAACCGGTCCTCGGTGGATAGCCTGACTTCCTTGGAAAGCGAGCCGTGGTGCACCTCTATGGGGGCGCCGGCCTTCTTCAGCGAGGCGCCCAATTCCTCCGCTGTGCTCCGCGTGTTCACGAAAAGCAGCGAGCGGCTCTCCTCTATGAGCTCCTTCATCCGCTTGATGCGCTCCTCGTGCGAGTG
>CAYZNP010000117.1:0-2482 GCA_964479815.1 Microcaldota archaeon | reverse complement strand
GCTTACCTGGGCTACATAGGCAACGGCGGCCAGTACCACCTTTGCATGGACGGTGAAACATCGTGCGGCGAAACGCCAAGCGAGATATTCCTGGTGATGACCAACGACGACCTTTACGAGTTCAAGAACGGGCAGTGGGAAAGCTTCGGCACCTACCGGGCCCAGGCCGAAGCCCTGCGGGAGCGGCTCGCGGCACGCCGCGGATGAATATCCTTTATATTCCCCTTCAGCCATAACGTATTCATGGACCTTGAGAGACGGGCGGTGCTTCTCAGAAGAATCCGGGTAAGCCAGCTCGAGCCTGAGCTTCGCAGGGAGGTCCTCGAATTCGCAGGCGAGATGGGATACGAAGGTACGGTGAATGCGTCCAGCCGCCTGCACATCCTGCTTGACATCTACAACGCAGAGAAGGCAAGGGAGAAGAAGAGCAAGCGGGTGCTCCGCAAGGCGGAAAGGCTCATCATGAAGCTGGCCGGGCTCCACTATGCCACAGCGGTCATGGAAGCGCGCGGGCCCCAGGTGCAGAAAAAGAAGGAGCAGCCGTTCGGGAGAGCTACGGAAGCCATGGAACTGCTCATAAGCCCAAGGATGACGGCGCTCTTCGAATCCATAGGCATACACAACGAGAAGGTGATGGCGCAGGCAATCGGCCTGCTGGGCGAGAAAAAAATAGAGGAGCGGGTGACGCTGATACTCGCGAGCAACATCAGCCAGGAACTTGCGAAAAAACTGTTCCAGAGGCAGCCGGGGATGCTGTTGGAGCCGGACGACGCGAACTTCCTGAAAACTCTTGTAGACCTGGAGACGAAGAAGGACATCGTAGACACGTGGGCGAAGGCGCGGGAAACCAGGGCGCCCTACGGCAATGCGCCGCAGATTCTGCTGATAGACTATTCCGAGCTCGGCCAGGCGCTGGGACTCCTTAGGGAGAGAAAAGAGGAAATGGCTGGCCCCTCTACCGGCAAGAAGGAGGAGATAAAATACCGGCCGGTGCCAATGAGGTTCAGGGACATGCTGAAGGTGCTCAAGGAATTCGGCTACCGCGTCAAAAGCACGAAGAACGAAACCATCCTCGAGCGGGCAGACGGCCGGATACTTGTTATGTCCGGGGAACACACGGGCGAAATAAGCGTTGCGGTGGTAAGGGCAGTCATACGGGAGATTGGAGCGACCCCTGAAAAATTCGAGGAAGTCAGGCGGAGGGTGGGATGATGGACGATACGATAACTGTTTTGGGTTTCAGGATCAGGGTGGAGAAGAGCGGCAGCTACTTTGTTATGACGTCGGAGGAGCTACCGGGATGCATCGGCCAGGTAAAGCGCAGGGACCGCATCGTGCCGGAGATGGAGCACCTCATAAAGAAGTACCTCAAGGAGATGGCCGCGATAAAACCGCCCCTGAAGAAGCGCACGCCGCAGCAAGTCATTGAGAATCTGAAGACGGCCTCGGCCAGGAAAAGATGACCGGGGCTCCCAATGGCCTAATGGTCCATGAACTTCCAGAAGACGTAGTCGAAAATCTTCTTTCTTATGCCTGCACGCGGGTCTTCAAGAAGCCAGCCGACGAACCAGGAGAATGGCAGCGACGGCTCGGTGAAGAGGTCGAACAGGAACGCCTGTGCACGATGCGTCGATGCAAGGCGCGACAGGATGCGGGCGCCCTCGGGGTCGTTGCGGATGTGCTTCGCGACGCCTTCGCCGCTCTTGACCGCGTAGTATATGCCTTCGGTCGTGACAGGATTGAGCAGGCCGGCCGCATCGCCGACGAGGAAAACATTTCCGAACCTCCAGCCGCGGTAGTCCGCGTTGCCCCGGTAGCCCTCGCTGCGGAGCGATTTTATGTCGATGCCGAACTCCTTCTTCACCCATTCCTTGACCCGCGGCGCGAGCACCGCATGCTGGGAGACGTGCGCCATCGCGCCCCCGATCATCGTCTGCTTCTTGTTCTTCGACATCATGTAACCGTAGCCGTGGGTGAACACCGCGGGCAGCCAGTAGACGCGGAACTCCTCCGACGGCCGGTCTAGCACGAAATGGAACGCATGGCCGACGATGTGCTCCATGGGCAGGCCGAGGAATGGCCGGACGATGGAGAACGAGCCGTCAGCCCCGACAAGATAGCGATAGCGGTAGCGGCCTTTGGCGGTTTCGACGTATTCGGGCGTTATCCGGTTCACCGGCTCCGCCAGCCGCACGTCAGTGTTGCCATCGCAGCCGCTGCGGAGCCAGCTCTCGAACTCCAGGCGGCCCACGGTCCAGAGGTACGGGCGGCCGTAGGATATGTGGTGCACGCCTTTCGCAGTGCCGACGCCGACCGTCTTCCATTCCTGCGCGCCTTTGAAGATGGATGATGGATTCGTGCCCGGGATGACCTTGGAGCTTATCTCGCCTGAGCAGATTTTCTTCCCAAGCGCGGAATTTTTTTCCAGTACGAGCACGCGCAGCCCTGAGCCGGAAAGGTTTTTGGCGCAGGAAAGCCCGCC
>CAYZNP010000116.1:0-2568 GCA_964479815.1 Microcaldota archaeon | reverse complement strand
GGAGAACGGTTTCGTCAAGTTCCTTGCTGATTACGAAGGGAAGATACTCGGCTGCCACATAATCGGGCCAGATGCGTCCACGCTCATCCACGAGGTGCTGGTGGCCATGAAGGCCGGCCATGGCACCATCGACGACATCGTGAACACAATCCATATCCACCCCGCCCTGAGCGAGGTCGTCCAGCGCGGAGCCGGCTCGGTGTGACCATGAAGAACACGGCGCTGCTCATCCTGCTCGGGATATGCGTGATGGCCCTTGTCTACATGGCGATCAACCAGGCCCCTGCGCCACCGCCCCTCCCGCCGCCCGTCCAATTGCCCTTATCCGTGCCGTTCACGCAGCCCCACATCATTCCCCCGTTCTTCGTCTTCAATAACCTCACCAACGCGTCCTTGCATATGAGCACGGGCTGAATCACCGCCAAGCTGACCGCTATTAAATTATTATGCACGAAATTATTCCGGGATGATAGCGTGGACTCTGTAACACTGAAGATGAGCTGCAAGGACAAGAAGGGCATAATAGCAGGCGTCACGAATTTCATCCATGAGAACTCAGGCAACATCATCGTGCTTGACGAGTTCGTGGACCCCGACACCAGGCAGTTCTTCATGCGGGTGGAATGGAGCACCGACGGCTTCCGCATCAAACGCAACGACATGCGCCGCGAGATCGGCGCGCTCATGGGCAGGATGGGGCTGGATGCTGACTGGGAGCTCTTCTTCTCGGATAACAGGCCGCGCATGGCAATATTCGTATCGAAATACGACCACTGCATCTATGAGCTCCTGCTGAAGCACAGGATGGGGGAGCTGAAGTGCGACATCCCCCTCATAATAAGCAACCACCCCGACCTCTCCCACATCGGGAAGACGTTCGGCATCCCCTTCGAATGCGTTGACGTGACAAAAGAGAGCAGGAGCAGGAAGGAGCTGGACGAGCTTGCATTATTGAAAAAGCACAACGCCGATTTCATCGTGCTTGCAAGGTACATGCAGGTCCTGAGCCCGGATTTCATCGCGAAATACGAGAACAAGATAATAAACATCCACCATTCCTTCCTCCCGGCGTTCGAAGGGGCAGACCCCTACCGCAGGGCCTTTGAGCGCGGCGTGAAAATCATCGGCGCGACAGCCCATTTTGTCAACGAGGGCCTCGACAAGGGCCCGATAATCCAGCAGGGCGTTTCGGAAGTATCGCACAAGGAAACGGTCGAGGACCTCATGGTGAAGGGCAGGGAGATAGAACGGAAGGTCCTGGCCGATGCGGTCAAGCTGTTCATAGAGCACCGCATCTTCGTCTGCGGCAAGCGGACCATCATACTCTCGTGAGGGCAAAAGAAGGAATCCTTTAAAAATATTTGTATACCTAAGTATACCCATGTATACTACGATAAAAGTATCCTCCCAGCTCAGGATGCTGCTTGAGAGCATGAAAACGCGCACCAGCGAAAGCTACGAGGATGTGATAGAGGACCTTGTGGAAGACCATCTTTCCCTGAACCCCGAATTCAAAAAGAGCATAGACAAGGCCCGCAGGGAGATCGCAGCCGGGCGGTTCACGAGCCTCGCCGACCTGAAGAGAGGGATGAAGCGCCATGTATGAGGTCGTGCTCTCCAGGTCAGCCCAGAAGGACCTCCTTCGTCTCCCTGCTGACCAGCAGGACAGGATAATCGGAGTCCTGGAACGGGCATCCGTGTCTCCCCTCCAGCACGTGAAGCGCCTTAGCGGCTCCGATGCCTACCGCCTCCGCGCAGGGAAACTGAGGATAATCCTCGACATAAACGAGAAGGCGAA
This sequence comes from Microcaldota archaeon, assembly GCA_964479815.1. GTDB lineage: Archaea > Micrarchaeota > Micrarchaeia > Anstonellales > Bilamarchaeaceae > Bilamarchaeum. The sequence continues at coordinate 770 of CAYZNP010000116.1, read as the reverse complement.
GCGGATCGAGGTCCTGCGCATAGGAAACCGGGAAACAGTCTACTCCTGAGGCCGCCAAAAACAAGAAAAATCCCGTCGGCCTGATTTGAACAAGCAACCGCCCCGTATCTACTCGTTAAAAGCGAGCAAGCCAAACTACAGCGGGGCGCTCTACCGTTGAGCTACGACGGGATAAGCAGCATGAAACCTGCTGAGAAGTTCTTATAAAGTTAGGCGTTATGGATTTACCCATGGGCATCCCGGAAATACTGCGTAACTCGAAAGTAATCGCGGTGGTCGGGCTGTCTGACAAGCCCGAAAGGCCGAGCTACGGCGTTGCCTCCTACCTCCTGGAGCACGGCTACGCCATAATCCCTGTCAACCCGAATATCAGCACGTGGAAGGGCCTGAAGGCGTACGCTTCCCTGGGCGACATCCCGAAATCCGTGCGGGTCGACGTCGTGGACATATTCCGGAAGAGCGAGGACGTCCCTCCGGTCGTGGACGAAGCGATAAGGATAAAGGCGAAGAGCGTGTGGATGCAGCTCGGCATAACGAACGAGGCAGCCGCTGCGAAAGCGCGCGCGGCTGGCCTGAACGTCGTCATGGACCGCTGCATGAAGATGGAGCACGCGCGCCTTTCAGCCCTTTAGGCCGGCCCTAAGCCCCGAGGAACCTCTTCAACCCCTCTCGCCTCCACTCCCCCGGCCATCTTCACCATAATATTCACGCTCATGCTAACCTCACTGAATTGCCCGCTGTCAAGCTGGCTGCTCATCAACTTATCGCGC
>CAYZNP010000115.1:0-2584 GCA_964479815.1 Microcaldota archaeon | reverse complement strand
TGCCAGATTGTGGGGCTGCCATGGGCTCTGCCTTGCTCTGCAGGGAGGACACAACCGGGCGTTCTTCCCTCAGGTGGGCAACTGGGTGCAGTGAAACCATCGGATTGATTTTGCGGAAAGGAGGTTTCATGCTGGCATCGGCAGTTTGCACAGGTTTGTATCGCAGTTTCACGTTGTTTCCCTCATTATGGGCTCGAGCTGCAGCTGCCTGGTTGTGAAGAACCGGTCCAGAAATTCACGGGCGTTTTCGGCAGCCCTTTTCCTGAACTTCTGCTCTTCCCTCTGACCGCGCAGCTGCCAGTGGGCCTTGCCATCGCAGAATTTCCTCGTCGTCCGCTCTGCGCACTTGCCGATGGTCTCTTCCTTCCTCTCCTTCGTGCCAAGCACGCGCTGCATCAGTGCATGTTTGTCAAGCCGGTCGAAGAACAGCAGCAGGCGACGTAGAAGCTGCGCTGGCAGTACCCGGTCGACCCGGTCGGGCGGGCCAGCTCTCATCACCGAGACTGGCTGCATCGGCCTCATTCCAATTCTAGGTTTTACCCCCATTTCTATCACCTCCTATGGGTTGTGATAGAAGGTGCTGCAAACTGCATATATAAACTTATTCCACTAAAACCCGTATATATATCCAAAAAATAGGCAGATTTTTAAGGATTGTTGAATAGGTATTCAACTATGGACAGGAACCTAGTCGAAATCGATGATAAGGATAGGCTGATACTGGACACCCTGAAGGCGAACTCGTCGCTTTCCATGCAGATGATAGCGAAAAAGACAGGCATACCGGTCGCGACGGTCCACCACCGCATCAAAAAGCTCAGGGCCGGCGGCATCATAAAGCGCTACACCATAGACATCGACCAGGCGAAGCTTGGGAGGAAGATGGTGGTGCACATACTCATCAAGGCAACGCCGAAAAGCGACCACACAGCCCTGCTCGAGAAGCTCATGAAGCACGAGTGGGTGGAGGACGGTTCGGTCATAACAGGCGCGTTCGACGTGATAATAAAGGTGAGGCTTGCCGACGTGGAGGCGCTTGACCAGTTCGTGCTGAAGTTCATGCGGACCTTCGATGAGATAGCCGAGACGCAGACGATGATAGCGTACAGGAACATAATGAAGGAGTGAGCGGATGGGGAGAAGAAGGGTGCTCACCGGGACGCCGATGCCGAAGGCGCTGGCATGTGGCATGCTCGAAGACGAGGGGAGGGTGCTGTTCCTGGTGAGGACCGATGAGCATGGAACGGAACGCATCGAGATGCCCAGTGTGCTCGTGCCTTCAGGACGGAGCCCGTTCGCAGAGATAAAAACCGAGTTCGCGCGCCAGACAGGGATAGACGGGCAGGTGCACGAAATCGTCCTTGAGGGGCGGCATAACGCTGGCACGAGGAGAAGGAGGTCTGGGGTTCCGTGCCTGGTGTTCCGGGTTACGGCACGGGAGAGGCGGGCGAAGCCATCGAACGAATTCTCGGGTTTCAGGTGGCTTTCGCTGGATGAAGCGAAGAAACAGCGGTTAGGGCGGAATGCCGAATGGCTTCGCAGGGCTACACGAGCCGGAACTTGAATCCGTAGTGTATCAGGCCCTCGGGATCGTCCTTTTGTATCATCCTGAAGACCTGCTCCACGCGCGAGCCGATTTTCACGTCCTTCTTGTGGGCGTCGACAATCTGCGCCGTCAGCTTCGCGCCCTCGTCCAGCTCTACTATGGCGAGGAGATAGGGCACCTGGTCCTCGAACCCCTCCGGCGGGGCGGTAACTTCAGTGAAAGAGTAGATTTTTCCCTTGCCTGAGTACTTGAACTCGACCAGCTTCCCCCTGCGCCTGCATTTCGGGCATACCGAACGTTTCGGGAAGTAGTGCTTGCCGCACGTTTCGCATTTGACGCCGAGCAGCCTGTACCTTTCCGGGATTCTCCTCCATGTGAGCGGTATTGATTCCTTCATCTGCATCACTTCCTGGTCTTGGCGTAATCCTCCTTGAACTGCGCTATGCCCTTGTCCGTGAGCTGGTGCTTGAACATGTTATCAAATACCGCAGCCGGGATCGTGGCTATGTGCGCACCGAGCTTTGCGGCTTCAACAACGTGCTTGACATTGCGGACCGAGGCCACGATAACCTCTGTTTTGTACCCGTAAGCGCCGAATATCTGCATTATCTCGCTTACCACCTTCATGCCATCCTCCGAGATGTCGTCGAGGCGACCGACGAACGGGGAAACGTAGGCTGCGCCGGCTTTCGTTGCGAGCAGCGCCTGCGATGGCGAGAAAACAAGCGTCACATTGGTCTTTATGCCCTTGCTGCTGAGAACCCGCACGGCCTTCATCCCTTCCTTTGTCATAGGGATTTTCACCACGACGTTGGGCGCCCATTTGGCGAACTCCACGCCCTCGTTCACCATGCCTTCGGCGCTGTCCGCTATGCCTTCGACGCTTATGGGCCCTTTGACGATTTTGGCTATCTCCTGTATAACTGTCTTGTGATCGCGGCCTTCCTTCATTATGAGCGTGGGGTTGGTCGTGACGCCGTCGCACATGCCCAGCTCCACGGCCTTCTTTATCTGCTCCACGTTGGCAGTGTCCATGAA
>CAYZNP010000114.1:0-2608 GCA_964479815.1 Microcaldota archaeon | reverse complement strand
GCCCGCTGCTGCAGCAGCGCGGCCGCTCCATTGCAGGAAATTTCCATGGAAGAAGGTTGGCTGTTTGTGGTTATAAATGTTTGTATTAATATAGTTAATTATATGGCAGCGAGCAGCACCCAAAGCGCACCGTCCCAGACGCCAGCAGCCATCGGCAGGGCTTATGGTTTCTTCAACTCGCAGTGCACCGAAGGAGGCATCGTCAGTAGAATCGAGAGGATACGCCCTGGGTGGAGGCACGAGCTATTGGTGCCCCTGCAGGAACCCCTCACCAGAACCGAAACCAGGTACATGATGTGTCATACCACGGATGTAAGGGAGGGGGCGTACATAGTCAAGGAGGCTGGGGCGCAGCTTTCGACGATAGCCCGGGAATGGCAAGGCTGGGGCGCGAACTATATGCTGAAACTTGGCATGCCCGGCAGCACCAACGAGAAGACTGCGGGCGAGCTGCAGGCCTTCCTGGCTGCCTTGTGCTCTGAGCCCGTCCCTGTGATGGAGAGGATCGGGGAGGCCATGGCTGCAGTCTATTTCATGGAAGGTAGCTGCTTGTACGCGTGCAGAATCGTAGGGGGGTAGAAATGGCGGTTGGCGGTGCATATGGAGTCTTCAGGTCCAATCGCAGCAGCTTACACCTAGCTAAGACGCTCACGGACATAAGGCAGGGGAGGCTCAACGGCATGAAGCTTGAGCCGGAGCCGAACATTCCGAAAGAACTCACATTGGACGTCTGCGCCTTATGGCCCATAAGCAGGGGGATGAAAGCGGAGAGATTCGTATTTGATGCGGCTTCGGGGTCGTACCTGAATGTAGCTATTTCGGGATTCCATGCCGACCAGCAACTGGTGGCCATAGCCCAGGAATGGATTGGCAAGGGCGCGAACTATTTCATACGGGCAACCATTCCCGGCGCCACGGATGCGAAGATCGCGAACGCAATGATATCAGTTATGAGCATTCTCTATGACGGCGGCATCCTGGCCGGCAGGACAGAAGCTGATCCGAATCTCATAGTGGACGTTTATTACAGGAAACAGGATGGCTCATACGTCTCAGCGCGGCTTGAGCCTCCGGGGGTCGGATATCAATGAGGCACATGACAATCGGCAGAGCATACGCGCTATTCCGTTCAACTGCATCCATCAATGACATAAGAAGGGAACTGAACGACATGAAGGATATCGTAGAGGTGCGCCTGGAGAAAACCAGCAGCAAGGACTGCCTAGCGCTCCATGTCCAGATTATGGATTCTTTGAAACAGGCCGTGGGCATTCCGCCCAGCATCGTGGCACTAGCCGCTGCCGCTGAGCTGAATTACTCTGCAAAGGTGGCTTGGACCGGGTACTGGCCGGAGGGCACAAATCCCAATGAAAACGCCTCACGCGTGCTGTATAGCATCCTTTCAGCCAAAAGCGAGTTGTTCGTGCCTGAGGATGGGAGGATATACTACGGCAGGAATGGCGGGCTGAATCCGGAACGCGTTGAACTCAGCTGCTCATTTCTTTGCTAGGCGGGCGAGGCTCTCCACCACGAGGCGGACGCCGATGCCGCTGGCGCCCTTCTCGAGGTAGCCGTGCGATGCGACTATGTTGTCCACTCCTGCGATGTCAAGGTGCGCCCACCTGCAGTCGCCGATGAATTCCGAGAGGAAGCAGGCCGCGGTTATGGAGCCGGCGTCGCCGGTCTCGCTGCCGATGTTCTTTATGTCAGCGAAATCCGCCTTGTTCATGTCCTTGTATTCCTGGTCGAGCGGGAAGCGCCACACGCGCTCGAACGCCTTCTCGCCAGAGTCGTAAATCACCTTAGCGAGGTGTTCATCATTGGAAAACAGCCCGATTCTCGTCCGGCCGAGGCAGATGATCATCGCGCCGGTGAGCGTCGCAAGGTCTATTATCGCCTTCGGCTTCTTCTCTGCCACATAGGCGAGCGTGTCCGCGAGTATCAGCCTTCCTTCGGCGTCGGTGTTCAGGACCTCTATGGTCTTGCCGCTGTAGGCGGTTATTATGTCACCGGGCTTCTGCGCGCTTCCTGAGGGCATGTTTTCGGTGGCTGCGAACGCAGCGATGAGCCGTATTGGGAGCCTGAGCTCGCTCACGGCCTTGATTATGCCCATGGCGGTGACAGCACCGCTCTTGTCGTATTTCATCTCGTGCATGCCCTTGGCTGGCTTTATGGATATCCCTCCGCTGTCGAAGGTTATGCCCTTGCCCACGATGGCGTAGAGCGGCAGGTTCTTCCTGCCCTTGTTGTATTCGAGCGTCACCAGCACAGGAGGCAGTGCGCTGCCCTGGTTGACCGCCAGGATTGCGTTCATCCCCATCCTCTTCAGGTCGCTTTTCTCGAAAACCGCCACGTCGAGCTTCTGCTCCCTGGCCAGCCGCCGCGCCTCCTGCGCCAGGAGCTGCGGTGTCGCTATGTTCGCCGGGTTCTCATTTATGTCGCGCACATAGTTCTGGGCGTTGGCCAGGATTGCCGCCTTTTTCAGCACATCGCCCAGCGGCTCGTTGGTCACGACGTCGAGTTCCTTCACTTCGAAATAGTCCTCCTTCTTCGTCTTGAACTTGACAGGCTTGTAGTTGGCCAGTATCGCGCCCTCGCATGCCAGCCG
>CAYZNP010000113.1:0-2621 GCA_964479815.1 Microcaldota archaeon | reverse complement strand
TTCTCGTCCACACGGACAAGAACGTGATGCTCGACTACGGCATAAAGATTTTCGATGAGAGCGGCAGGCCCAAGGTCCCGCTGGAGACGCCGGTCAAACCGGATTTCGAGGTGCTGTCCCACGCGCACATGGACCACAGCGGCTGCGTGCCCATGCTCTACCGCAGCGGCAACATAAGGTGGTATTCCACCCCGCCGACGAGGGACATCTGCGAGGTCCTCTGGGAGGATTCCATGAAAATCATGGGCCCTGAAATCCCGTACACACTGTCGCAGTACAAGAAGTCGCTGAAATACTGGTCGCCCCTTCCCTACAACCAGATCATGCACACCGGCGATACGAAGCTGAGGCTGCTGGACGCGGGCCACATAGCTGGCTCTGCCATGGTGGAGATAGAGCACCGGGAGAGGGTCCTGCTCTACACCGGCGACTTCAAGTGCGAGGACACGCACATGCACAAGGGCGCGAAGTTCCAGAAAGACGTGGACGTGCTCGTGATGGAGAGCACCTATGCCAAAAGGGAGCACCCGCCCAGGAAGCAGGCGGAGATGCAGCTGATGAAGGAGATACACGACACGCTGGAGGACGGCGGCAACGTGCTCATGCCGTCTTTTTCGCTCGGCAGGACCCAGGAGCTGATCGCACTCATAAGGCAGTATGACAAGGACGTGCCGGTGTACGTGGATGGCATGGGCAGGGAACTGACAAACGTCTATCTCAGGCATTCAAAGTACATACGCGACCCGGACCGTTTCAGGAAGGATGTGCGGAGCGTGCTCATGGTGCAGGGCATACCTGACAAGCGCATGGCCACGAAAAAGCCGTCCGTGATAATATCCACCGCAGGCATGATGAATGGCGGGCCTGTGCTGAACTACCTCTTCAACCTGAACAGCAGGTCCAAGCTGATATTCACAGGATACTGCGTGGAAGGGACGAACGGCTGGAAGCTCCAGAACAAGGGGTACATCACAAAGGACGGCCAGGACCTGAGCGTGGACCTGCCCATAGATTACATCGACCTGTCGGCCCATGCGGGCAGGACTGAGCTGCTCGAATTCGTAAAACGCGCCGGCCCGCAGAAAGTCGTGCTAATCCATGGCGACAGGCCTGAGGAGTTCGCCCAGGAGCTGAAAGAAAAGGGATACGATGCCGTCGCGCCGCTGCCCGGCGAGCGCGTCATGCTCTAGAAGACCGAAATACTGAAGAGCAGCTCTTTGCCATTTCCATCTGGCGTTGCTTTAACTAAAAAGTCGGTTTTGCCTAGATGATAGGGCTTCCATACGTTCAGGAGAAGCGGTTCGGCCTTGGAGGCCACACCGCTCGGACCGAAGAGGGGTATGTGAACGGTGGAAGAGGACACGCTATCCACACGTATGAGGATCTTGCCTGCTGAAACATCCCCGCCCGGCTTGGCCAGGGCCGTAATGGATCTGGAGGTGTCGTTCACGCCACCGAGCTGCCCCATCAGGTCCGTGGCCGCAGCAAGCATCAGGCCTGAGGCAAGCACAGCGGTTCTTGCGAAAAATAAGGCTGTGGCAGCATGCCGCCTTTCGGATGCCTGGACCGCCCCTGCCATTTTCAAGGTCTCACCACTCAGGATAAACTACGAAGCGGATAAAAATAGAAAAGGAAGGGAAAAAAGAGGTCACTTCGGACAGACAATCTCTCCACTGAGTTTCGCGTAGGAGCTGTCGGGCACTGTCCCGTGGATTTCCACGATACTGTCCGCTCGCATCGTCACGCTGCGGGGGCCGATCAGGACGTTGGTGGGCACGCCCTCAGTGAGAGTGGCAGTCGCAGCTATGCGACAGTCGTTCCTGAAGAAAGTAACCACTGCCTGGTGCTTGAGAGTAAGGATGGCAGCTACCTTCTGGAGGTTGCGCTCCACTATCTCCTTCAGCTGCACAGGGTACTCACCCAGGTTCGCCCTTTCGGTGACAATTACCTTGACGGTTCCCTGGGAGGTGCCGCAACCGAGGGCCGGTGCATTGGACTTGCAGGATTCCGTGGTGTCACACACCTTGCGCATGGTGATTCTTGCCGACGAGGGGCTGTAGAGCGTGTCTATGCGCATCAAAAGGCTGTCCAGACCGTTGTCGTAAGTCGCGCTGTCGTGGGCACTGGCTGAAAGGGGAATCTGCGCGTAAACATAGTAAGAAGCGCTGTCCTGGCCGATGACGTCGAAGACGGCGGTATCACCGCGGCTCGTATCCATCATTACCCAGGCGTTGCCTATGAGTGAAACGTTGCCCGTGTCAACGCAGTTCGAAGCAGACGCACCGCAGTTAAGTGGAGCACCGCGGCCCAGCCCCGGCGGGATTGTTATCTTCTTTTTGCCCTGCGAGGTCGTATCCGGCGGCGTGACCGAATTGACGCTACCGACTTTCGAGTTGCCGCAGTTAAACACCGTTGCGATGGTCGCCACGGCGGCTGCCGTAACAACAGCGCCTTTCAGAAGAGTTGCCAGAGGCCGATCTTTCTTTTCGGTTTTATCCTGTTGTGCGATTATACCCGTACGTGCTATCCTGTTCAAGTTCCCACCCCTAAAGAGTTTATGACACAAGTAATGTTATAGTAAATATTTTAAAAAGGTTCGTTTTAGTGGGGAAAGCTATTTA
>CAYZNP010000112.1:0-2632 GCA_964479815.1 Microcaldota archaeon | reverse complement strand
CGCAGACAGCCCGCTCAATCGTTGAGGCGCTGCCCATGATAGGCCCGAAAAGCGCCAAGGCGCTGCTCGCGCATTTCGGCAGCGTGGGTGCACTCGTGCACGCGTCCGAGCGCGACCTGGCCCAGGTGCACGGCATCGGGAAGAAAAGGGCGAAAGTAATCAAGGCGATCCTGTCCTATGAATACAAGGAAGAGGACGACCAGTCGCATTAATATCTTTTCCTGCGAAATCGCAGCATGCACATCCCATGCGAAGGCCTAAGGATAGGCCTCGATCACCCAGACGGCGACCTGTCGTTCCTTTCGCATGCGCACTCAGACCACACGTCCGGCCTCAGCAGGCAGAAGCGGATACTCGCAAGTCCTGAGACGCTGGAGCTGGCGGGCTTCGCGCCTTCTCCTGCATCGTGTCCTGGCGCGAAATTGCTGGACGCCGGCCACATACTCGGCTCGCGGCAGCTGCTCGTTGAGAGCGACGGCCGGCGCATCGCGTACAGCGGCGACATCTCGCTCAAGCCCAACATCTTCGGCTGGAAGGCCGAGATACCACAGTGCGACCGGCTGATAATGGAAGCAACCTACGGCAACCCGTCATACATCTTTCCTCCGCATGAAGAGGTGCATGGCATGGTATCGCGCTGGGTGAACGGCAACGAGTCCAGCAACCTGGTCATCGGCTGTTACGAGCTGGGAAAGGCGCAGGAGATGATAAAGATACTGAACGAGAACGGTGTCGCCCCGGTCGTCAGCGGAAAGACCGATGCATTCTCATCCGTCTACGAGAAATACGGCGTGAAGCTGGACCGGATTGTCGTTGGGAGCGACGAGGCGGAAGAGGCCATGTCCCACCGGTTCGTCGCCCTCCTTCCCATGGCCAAGGCGAAACGGTATTTCGCCTCCAGGCTGGCGCAGGCTTTTGAACGTAAGACGCTGTGCGCGGTCGCCACCGGCTGGGCGCTGCATCACCGCTTCGACAGCGACGCCTCCTTTCCATTAAGCGACCACGCGGACTTCAACGACCTGGTCTCGTTCGTCGAGCAGAGCGGCGCGAAGGACGTCGAGTTCTTCTGCGGAGACGGCTCCGCGGTTCTTGAGGCCCGCAAACAAGCCATTTTAAACAGTTGAGCGCACGTTTTATCCGGGCACAGCCAATTGGAATCAGTTTTTGATGGCCACGGTGGCGTAATGGTAGCGTGAGTGGCTGTGGCCCTCTAGGCCCGAGTTCGATTCTCGGCCGTGGCCCTTTATTTTTAAAATATTAGTATGTATCTACTTGCCATGAGACTTATCTTATTCGTGCTTCCATTGTTGCTTATCGCAGGCTGCTGCAATCTGACGAGCCCGTCGTCTTCGTCTTCTTTCTGCTCCCTGGGGACCTACGGCCCGGCATGCACCTACGTATGCGAAAAGTCAGCCGGAACCCCCTATGACGGCGGCCCGAACTGCGACCTCGACTGCATGAACCTCGTGCGCCAGCAGGGGCTGGGCGACGCGACCACCTGCTGCAAGGAATCCATAGAACAGCAGTGCCAGCGCAGCTGCGCAGACGAGGTGTCAGCCCTTGTTTCCAAATACGGTGCGGACGTGGTGACGCCCGCAGAGCAGCAGGATACGCTGAACGGATGCCTGGAACTGTGCGAGGAGCCCTTCCTGGCGACGGGCGTACCCCTGAGCAGCTGCAGCGTCCTCGACTTCTCGACCGTAAAGGCGCTGGTTGAATCGGGCTACCAGGCATCGTGATGACGGTGATTCCATGGCAATAGCACAAAAACAGGTTCCGGAAAAGGAGCATCACGATGCTGAAGAGGTGTTTGATAAACTATCAGCAAAGTACGGCTTCAGCATCATACTGCCGACTGGCAGCGCTCTAGACGGAAGGCTGATGTTTCAGGATTTTTACTCCAACCATGTCCAGTCATTCCACTTGCCCAATTTACCCAAAGTCCAGGCGGACAAAACTGGCAAAAAAGAGGACACGCCGCTGCTGAAAGCCCTGACGAGCAAAATGGACACAAAGGAGGACCTGCCGCTGCTGAAAGAGATGACCGAAAACCTGACTAAAGCGTTTTCAGAGTACAACCCCCGCATGAAGAATTACGCCTTCACTGTCGTGCCAGGCAGCGTCGAATACGTGCCGGAAAGGGGCCTGCTGACTTTTTCCCTGAAACTGGTGGAACTCACCATGATAGCACAAAAGTGATGAGCCGCGCCTAGCCGTGCGAAAGGAATCTGGAGCGCATATCGTGGTCGTCCCTCTTTACCGGCGGGTCGACCCCTGCAAGGGCAATCAGGCCCCCAAGCAGTATTGCTGACACCACCATGCCCCAGGGCGATGCCTTTCCGTCCTCATTCTTTTTTGCCTTGGTGGTGTCGGCTGCCGCAATCTTCTCTGCCATGGGCTGCTTCGCGGCGAAAGCCGGGGCTACCATCGGCGAAACCGCCAGGGCCGCGGCCCCGGCAACAAGCATGCATCTTTTCAGTTTCATTCAATCCCCCTATCTTATTATCCCGACCGTGCGGAGCAGCGCTTCCGCGCTCTCCCTGCCGGCCTGCCTCATGTCGTAAAGCTTGTCGAAGTCGAACAGCCCCACGCCGCGCGCCTTTCCACCGATGGTCCACCAGATGATGTTGGA
>CAYZNP010000111.1:0-2694 GCA_964479815.1 Microcaldota archaeon | reverse complement strand
CATAGACTCCAGCACCGTGAGCTTGCTTGCCTTGGCGCAGGCGACTACGCGCGCCCTGGCGAACTTCATGAGCCTGTCGAACGCCTGCTGGTCATCCTCCGGCAGCGCGTCCCTGTACTGTTCGAGCGAACCTATCTTTTCCGCGATTTCTTCCATGCACATCACCCCGATGAATATGACGAGGCCCGCAGGCCCCCAAGCATTTTGAGTCCGGGGAAGGTCCCCGACTGGTCGCAAGAGGAATGGATTTCCGGTCATTTATAAAGAAAAGCCGGCACCCCTCATTTCCGCGGAAATTGACGTGTCAATTTCTGGGTCCCAATGAACGAAACGTCCGACAGAACGTCGCAACGTTCTGTGGACCACAAATCGATGCGTCGATTTGTCGGTCGTTCATTAGGGCCGCGGAAATCGCACAACGATTAAAATCTTCCGAAAGAAACCCCAGCATGGCAATTTACATAGAAGTCGGTGCCCTGCTGGCTGCATTCCTCCTGCTCTATCTGCTCATCAAGTTCCTGAAGCATCCGGGGCTGATTATAGCGAACTCGATCATGGGGATAATCATATTCCTGGTGCTGAACCTCTTCTTCGGCCTCGGCATACCAATAACCGTGTTCTCAGTGGGTCTGGTGGCGATCGGGGGCCTCGCAGGCGTGATACTCGTCATCCTGCTGCACTTCCTCGGCCTCGGCTTCTGATTTTTTAAACCGGTGGCACGCTATCTATATCCTCAGGTGTTTCAATGGCTGAAGAGAAGAAATGCAAGGTCTGCGGCGCCACGGAATCGAAGAAATGGATAGAGAGGAAGAACATCATCGGTCAGAAGGCCTATTTCTGCAGCCCCAAGTGCTACCAGGAATACAAGAAGAAGGGCGAAGCCAGCGGCGTGTGCGAGTTCTGCTAGCCGCCCAGGTGGTTTATCAGGAACCACATCAGCAGTATGCCGAAGAACATCATGGCGAGCTGCATGATTGATTTCACTGTTTTCTCCTCCTTGTGTAGTTCAGGAAGGAGGTCCGTGCCGGCGATGTAGAGGAACCCGCCGGCCGTGAACGCAAGGCCGTATGCCTCAAGATTGTTCACATACCCTGCAAGATAGTAGAATCCAAGTGCGCCTGCTACGGCCGTGAATCCGCTCAGCAGGTTGAACAGCAGCGCCTTGGTCCTGGGGAATCCGGCATAGAGGAGCAGGGTGAAGTCGCTAAATTCCTGCGGTATCTCGTGCAGTATTATCGCCAGCGTGGTGGTTATGCCTATCTGAGGAGCGGTCATGAAGCTTGCGGCTATGGCCACGCCGTCGAAGAAATTGTGCACCCCGTCCCCGATGAGGACCAGGTAGCCTATCGGCTTTTCGTGCTGCGTGTGGTCGTGATGCTCGTGATGCCAGTGGACGAGCTGCTCCATTATGAAAAACACCATTATGCCTGCCAAGGCGAAGGTGAAGACCGCCCCGCTCTCCATCTTTTCTATGGCCTCAGGGAACAGGTCGAAAAACGCCGCGGCCAGCAGCGAGCCCGTAGCGAAGCTGAGTATCATGAATACGAGCGTGTCCAAGAGCTCTTTCTTCAGCGAAATCAGGACGACGCCGACCAGCGAGATGAGGCTCACGACGACAGTTGCGAGTACTATTTCCAGAAGCATGATTGTGTTTCGAATGGAATGATTAATAAATATTGCACTAATAGTTAATAATCTTGGGCGTGGCAACTGCTAAATTTATTAACCTTATGAAGGTGGTTCATTGGAAATCATCAGCATCTCCCTTGGCAAGGATACGCTCATGGAACTCGAACAGACGCAGAGGCGGCTGGGCTTCGGCAGCCGCTCCGGACTGCTGCGGGCAGCCATAGGCTCGCTCCTCAACGAGTACCGGCTCATGGAAAACCGCCGCGGCCATGTGGACGCGGTCTTCACACTCACCTACCGGGAGGTGGACAAGGACCGGATATCAGATGTCCTGCACCGTTTCGAGAACTGCATAAAGACGGCGATACACCAGCACCACGGGGGCATCTGCCTGGAAATCCTCGTCGTCTGCGCCGATGCCGTCCGGCAGCGGGAACTTTTCAGCCTGCTTAAGAAGGGGAAGGGCGTCCGTTCGGTCAGCTGCTCGTTGCTCTGACGCCACAGTCTCGGCGTAACCCTTTTAAACCCGCCCCAGCATTTATGTTCTGCTATTTGTGGCTTGTTTAATACCAGCCACGATGCCAACGCAAAAAAAGTTGGCAAAAGACCGATGACAGAAATCGAGGTGTAAAAATGGGATACATAGACTTTGAGGTGCCAAAGGAACTGGTGCCGCAGATTTTGGAAATGCTTTCGGTCGCGAAGGACGCGGGCAAGGTCAAGAAGGGCATAAATGAGACCACCAAGTCCATAGAGCGGAAAACGGCGCAGTTCGTCGTTGTCGCAGGCGACGTGACCCCTGAAGAGGTCGTCATCCACCTGCCGATGCTCTGCAAGGAGCACGGCGTGCCATACGCCTTCGTTCCGACCAAGAAGGACCTTGGGGGCGCGGTGGGCATAGATGTCGGCACATCCGCGGTTTCAGTTGAGAACGCCGGCGGCGCCACGGAGAAGCTCCACGATATCATAAAGAAGCTCCCGAAGCACGAGAAAAAGAAGTGATTTGGATGGACGAAGGTTATCCTGCGGAAATCGTCGAGGTGCGCGCCAAGACCGGCGTGTACG
>CAYZNP010000110.1:0-2773 GCA_964479815.1 Microcaldota archaeon | reverse complement strand
TCCCTGCAGGGCAGCCGGCCTGGCTGAAGGGCCGCAGCATGCAGGTGTGCAGGGCAGAGCCGCTGAAGCTCGAATGCGTCGTGCGCGGTTATATAACCGGCAGCGCATGGAAGGAATACCAGCAGAAGGGCTCGGTCTGCGGGATAAAATTGCCCGCAGGCCTGAAGAACGGCAGCGAACTGCCTGAACCGATCTTCACTCCATCAACAAAGGCTGACGTGGGGCACGACGAGAACGTGGACGAGGAGGCCGGGAAGCGCATCGTAGGCGCGGAAACGTTCACGTTCGTGAAGAAGAAGGCGATAGAGCTCTACCTGTTCGCGAAGAAGCACGCGCTCAGGAGCGGGCTCGTCCTTGCCGACACCAAGTTCGAGTTCGGCAAGCGCGAGGGGAAGATAATACTCATCGACGAGGCGCTCACGCCGGACTCGTCGCGCTACTGGCTGAAGGAGAAGTACGACCAGGGGATTCTGGAGAGCCTGGACAAGCAGTTCGTGCGCGACTACCTTGAGAGGACAGGGTGGAACAAGAGCCCGCCGCCTCCGCCACTGCCGAAGGACGTCGTAGAAAAGACGACGGAAAGATACCTGCAGGCGTATAAGATGCTTACCGGCAAGTCGCTCTGAATGGAAAACGATTTAAATCGTTCCCACCATCTTCCATTGTTATGAACAGGGGGATGAATAACTTACGGCGAGTGGGCATTTGTGCGGCCATAATAGCCGCCGCCGTCGGAATCACCGGCCAGGCGACCCAGGCGAGGGTGCCGGCCACATACAAGGACGCGATTGAAAGAATCGCACAACCGAATGTGAATTCCGTTAATCTGGTTAAACCGCCCACGAAGTCTCTTGCGAAAACGAGCACAGCCATAGACTCCATCACGGCAAACCTCGCCATAGGCGATACCATAGCAGTGACGGGGATGAACGCCATATATCTCGGAAGCGTGGTTGATTCCGGAATTAGCGAGCGTTATGCGGCATTCGGGGTGCAAGCAACGAACGGCGGAACAGCTGAGTTCGACTATGTGAAATTGACGCCGCATAGTTCTCTCGGTTCGTACAATGAAGCCGTCATGACGAAAAACGGCAACGGTACGTTCAGCGAGTTCACCCTGAAACTCGATACCCTGACCATTACCGATACCACATGCACGGCAACACTCGCATATCCGGCATTACAGCCAGTGGTCGATAGTAACGTGTGGAATGCGTTCTCGCGTGTAAGCCTGGTATCGGGCCCTCCAGTCACTGTCCAGGGCAACGTGGTGGCCGTTCAAAATTTCCAAACTCGTGGTGGCGGCCTCAGCGTCACCATATCGCTTCAGAACACAGACGTTGGATGGATAACCTCGACCCTGGCAGAGGGTGAAAGCATATATTATAACGGAGCCAGGTATGGCATCGAGAGCATTGGGGCCATAAGCGGAGGGGCATATTTCGCCAATATGGCTGCATACGCTGAAAGAGACACACTGATATACCTGAACGGTCTCACTAATTGCATGGCGCATGTGAGCTTCACTCCTGACCTTAAAAGCGCATCAGTGAACTTTACTGATACAAGCGGCGATGTCCCCGTAGTCTATAACGGTCAGACGTTTAGCGCTATTATTCTGGCCGTAGATGGCGCGAACAACGTCAAAACGGTCACCGTGAATGGAGACACCTACACTCTGACCATCACTGACGCCGGAGTCACAATCACGCCGGTGTCAATGGTCGTGCCCAGGCACAGAGCGGTTCCGATGAATGCTACGACCTTCATGACCCAGCGTGGCAATATGCTCCGGTTCCAGTTCGCTGACAATGGGCGCCACACCATGGAGGTGTACGGCATGACCGGGAAGAGGATGGATAGCTTCCAGGCGATGAGCGGGCAGGGGATCTCCACAAAGGAACTGGGGCTCCGCTCCGGCGTATACCTGTTGAAGGAGAAGGGCAGCTCACACGCCCTGAAGTTCCAAGTTCAATAATCTTCCTTTTTCCATCGCTTTTTTTCCATTAAAATGCGGTCACAGGTAATGCGCCAGCATCTTCAATGCGAACTTCGCCTGGCCCCTGTTTAGGCCGAGGAGCCCTGCGATTGCTATTAGTTCGTCCGCATTGCGTATCTGGTCCTCATTCTCAGCGAACGTTGCAAAGGTGTAGAATGCGTTGAAGCGCACGCACAGGCCGAGGAAGTTGCGCAGTTTGGACAGTGCGATCGCCCTTGAAATACCCCGCGCCCGGATGAGCCTGCCGAGGTCAATCAGGAAGCAGAGCTGCTTCTTCTCAGCGATTATCTTCACAGCGCCCTCGTCGTAGGCGTAGTCGCGCAGCAGGATCAGCGATTTCTTGTTCTTGTGCTGGGCTGCGGCCTCAAGGTTCTCGGCTTCTATGGCCTTGCCCTTCAGCTGTTCTGAGGAATAAAAAGCAGTGAACCCGTATTTAGGGGCGTCCGCCCTGCACTTCACGATGTCGAACATGAGGATTACGCTTTCTTGTGCTCGTGCGGCACAGCGCCATGCGGGTGCGCGTGGACCTCTTCGCCGTGCTTGTGCTCTTCAGGAGCCGCGTGGGCGTGCTCAGCATGCACGTGCTCTGCCGGAGCCGCATGCGTATGCGCATGCTCAGCCGGCTTCGGCGCTTTCGCTTTCGGAGCGGCCCTGAGCGGCGCTTTCCTGGCAGGCGCAGCCACCTTCTCGCTTTTCACGTAGGGAACGTAGTGGAACGCCTTCCGCGCGAGCTTGCGCCTCAGCTTCTTGTTCCAGCCCTTCTGCTTGTTCGGC
>CAYZNP010000109.1:0-2876 GCA_964479815.1 Microcaldota archaeon | reverse complement strand
GGACATCGCGCTCGGCTCGGACACCGGCGGCTCGATACGCTGCCCGGCTTCGTTCTGCGGCGTGGTTGGGATGAAGCCGACCTACGGGCTGGTTTCCAGGTACGGTCTCGCAGACATGGCAATGAGCCTCGACCAGATAGGCCCGCTAGCCAGGAGCGTCGCAGACGCGAAGCTCATGCTCTCCGTCATCGGGGGCAGCGATGAGAGGGACCAGACGACCGCATCGGCCCCGAACGACGTGGGTCTGGATTTCCGGGGGAAGCCGTCCATAGCCGTGGCCAAGGAATTCCTGGAGGGCGCGGACGAGCGGGTCGCGGGCTGTTTCCATTCGCTTGTCGGGAAGCTCGCGGACGAAGGATACAGCATCTCGCAGATATCCATCCCCGAGCTCAAGCACGCCATTCCAATATACTACCTGACGGTGTTCGCCGAATTCTCCAGTGCCATGCAGAAATACGACGGCCTGAGGTACGGAAAGGCTGGCCGCGAACTGGAGAGCCTCGTCGAAGGCGTGAGCGAGCTGCGCGGCGAGAAGTTCGGGCTCGAAGTGAAGCGGAGGATATTGCTAGGCACTTTCATCACCACCAAGGAGTACCAGGACGCGTGGTACGGGAAGACCCTGCGGGCCAGGGCGGTGCTGAAGAAGGCGATGGAGGCGGCGCTCTCCAAGCACGACCTGCTGCTCGGCCCGACCATGAGCGCGCTGCCATGGAAAATCGGCGAGAAGATGACCGACCCGCTGGAACTCTACCTTGCGGACATCCTCACGGTGCCTGCGAACCTGGCAGGCATCCCAGCCGGCAGCGTGCCGTTCGGCAAGGCCGGCAGGTTCAGGCCCGGCATGCAGGTGCTCGGAAGCAGGTTCTCGGACGCGAAGGTCCTCGCGCTGATGGAAGAGATCGAAAGGTTGGATGCGTTATGAAAGTCATGATAGGGCTGGAGATACACGTCCAGCTCAACACTCAGGCGAAGCTGTTCTGCGCGTGCCAGACCGACTACGGGCACGCCCAGCCCAACACGAACATCTGCCCGGTGTGCTCCGGCCAGCCCGGGGGCAAGCCCATGGCCCCCAACGGCAAGGCGGTCAGGAACGCGCTCAGGATAGCCTGCATGCTCGGCGCGAAGCCCGAGCTCGAGACGCCAGTATTCATGCAGAGGAAGCACTATTTCTACCCGGACCTGCCGTCCGGCTACCAGCGGACCTCAAAGCCGCTCGCAAAGGGCGGGAAGTTCAACGGGATAGGGATATGGGAGGTGCATTTCGAGGAGGACCCCGGCAGGTACGAGCTGAAGGAAGGGCTCGTGGACTACAACCGGAGCGGCATCCCGCTCGCCGAGATAGTCACCGCGCCGGACATGAAGAGCCCCCAGGACGCCAGGGATTTCCTGGGCAAGCTCGAGCACTACCTCCGCTACTTCGACCTCATCAAGGACGAGGTCGGGGCGATGCGGGTCGATTCGAACGTTAGCATCGAGGGCGGCTCCAGGGTGGAGGTCAAGAACATCAACTCGTTCTCCAACGTCTACGACGCGCTGTCATTCGAGATGAAGAGGCAGCTGACGCAGCTCGAGCAGGGCATGCCCGTGGTCCAGGAGACCAGGCATTTCGACGAGAACAGCGGCATCACGGTGAGGCTGAGGAAGAAGGAGACCGCGGACGACTACCGCTACGTTCCGGACCCTGACGTCCCACCCATCCTAATAAGCAGGGCCGAATGGCTCGATATCGGGAAATCGGTCGCCGAGCTGCCAGACATTAGGGCGGAACGGCTGGCAAGGCAGTACGGGATAAGTGGGGAGGACGCCTCGGTCCTAGTCATAGAGAAGGAGTTCGCCGACGCCTACGAGAGCATAGCCGGCTCATTCGAGGCGCAGAAGCTCGCGAACTGGATGCGCGGCCCGCTGCGGAGCAAGCTGAACTACCGCAACCTCGCCTTCAGGAAGAGCGGCCTCACCGCTAAGCACGTGAGCGAGCTCTACGGGATGTTCTCCTCGGGCTCTATAACCGACAAGGCCGCGGACCAGATACTCATACGGCTGCTGGATAGCGGCGTGAAAGAAGGAGGCGTTATCGTGCTCAGGACGACGCCACTGGATATCGCCAGGGGCTTCGGCCTGCTCAGGAGCGTCGACCCGGCCGCAATGAGGGCCGCGTGCGAAAAGGTCGTGAAGGAGAACGCCAAGGCGGTTTCAGACTACAGGAACGGCAACCAGAAGTCCATGTTCTTCCTCGTCGGCAGGGTCATGCAGGAGACCAAGGGCACGTTCGATGCCAAGGAAGTTGCTGAGATACTGAAAGAGCTGATTCTAGGACGATAGCCAAACATGGGATGGATTACAAAAATGTGCTCATTTTTAAGCCTTTTGTTGGAATTCTTCCAATAGGTATCATTATGGATGAGAAAGACAGCGAGATACTTGCAGAACTGATGAAGGATGGCAAGGCGAAGATAAAGGCACTGTCCCGCAAGCTCGGGCTTCCCATGAGCACTGTGCACCACCGCATCCTCCGGATGGAAAAGGACGGCATAATAAAGCGCTATGCGGTAATTCCCGACTACCGCAAGGTGGGCCTCCCCATCGCCGCATACATCTTCATAAACGTGGATTATTCGAAAATCGAATCGCAGGAAGACGTGGCCAAGGAGATCAGGAAGCTGCCGAACGTCCTGGACGTGTCCATGGTGAGCGGCGAGATAGACATAATCACGAAGATAAGGGCGAAGGACGTTGATGACATGGGCGATGCGGTAATCAAGAAGCTGCGCACCATAAAAGGCATAGCGAAAACGGTCACCGCCGTCGTCATGAAAGAGGTTTAGGGTCCCTGTGCTGTTACATGGCCTTATAATGCCCAGCAAATACCGGATTGCATG
>CAYZNP010000108.1:0-2895 GCA_964479815.1 Microcaldota archaeon | reverse complement strand
GCTGGTTATTTTCGATTTCGACGACACGCTCCTCCATCTCAACGTGCGATGGGATGCGGTAAGGAACGAGGTGCTGGGGCTCGCGCTGAAGGACGGGGTGGCCGTGGACCCGCGGCAGCACCTGGTGCCTCTTGGCAACGCGCTTTCGAATACGCAGGCGCGCAAGAAGGCGATAGACGCTGTCTACCTGAAGCATGAAGCGGCTTGCATAGATAAAAAGAACTACGTGGTGTTCCCGAACATGCTTGCGCTGGCCAGGGAGCTGAAGGCGAAGGGTTTCGTGCTGGCGGTGGCGAGCGGCAACCACACGAAGAACATCAACCGGATACTGGCCGAACTGAACGAAACGGGCCTGTTCAATGTCGTGTGCGGCCGGGAGATGGTGGAGCACAACAAGCCTGCGCCGGACCAGCTCCTGCTGGTACTTGAGAAGACCGGTGTGGAGAAGAAGGACGCCATGTTCGTCGGCGATTCCGTCAACGATGCCGCCGCCGCAAAAGCCGCTGGCCTACGCCATTTCCACGTCAGGCCGAATGATGAGAATGACATCAGAAGATTGCGGAAACTGCTGCTGCCGGGCAGCCCTGCCGGCTCTGCATGATGCTCTGCGAAAGGAATAAATCCTCTTCGCAGCATCAATACTCACGGATGATTGCATGGCTAATGGGATTACAAAACCAACACAAACCGCGGAACAGAAAACCGTAGAGGCATTGACCACTCTATTTCAGGAAAAGTTCCTCGTATTACCAGCCACACCGAGGGAGCTCTCAATATTCCTGAACGACGTGGCGAAGGAATACGTGAGGCTCAGGACAGAAAATCCGGACAGCAACAAATTCCAGACTCTGCAAAAAGCCATAGCGAATGCCCGCAGCAATACGCAGGACCCGATGGTGACACCGAGCGCGTCCATAGTTCTCAATGACAAGGCCCCCGGCTTTTTCGGGGACAGGCCAATAAGCAAATACCTGAAAGACCTAGCCTAAATTTTCCCCACCACGATGCCGAATTTTTCAGCCAGTACACTGACCTTCTCGCGCTGCGCGGCATTCGTTTCGTCCCTCGAGACCAGCACCTTCGCCACTTTTTCCACATTCTTGGCGATTGCCTGGCGGAACATATCCTCGTCAAGCGATTCTACGGCATATTTCGGAAGGATGTGCCCGACCGCGAGCGGCGTTTCAAGCACGAGCTTCGTGAACGCCCTGGGATAATGGCCACCGCCGACCGCTAAGACGGTTTCGAAGGTTTCGTGCTTAGCCATCCTGTCCAGGACAGCCGTGACTGCACGTGCTACTGCCTCCACCGCCCTTTCATCTGCCCACTCTGCCTCACCGTTGCCTATCTCCACGAATAATATGGGCACATCGCACGTGGGGCCGTGATGGTCTGCCTCAAGGGAAACAGGCCAGCCTATCCTGTCGCCCTCCTTCTTCAGCTCCTGAAGGAGCATTTTCAGCATGCCCGCGGCCGCGATGTTGAGCGTCCTTGGTCTTCCGCCCATGCCTGCCTCGCCCCAGTTGCCAGGCACGTGCGCGGTCAGCATCCTGCCCGGCACCTTGCTCCGGTGGGTGCTCAGGACCAGCAGGCAGTCTGTTTCGAAATCAGTTGGCACGTCGAGCACTGTCGGCGCTTTGGTGT
Organism: Microcaldota archaeon; assembly: GCA_964479815.1. GTDB lineage: Archaea > Micrarchaeota > Micrarchaeia > Anstonellales > Bilamarchaeaceae > Bilamarchaeum. The sequence goes on along the minus strand of CAYZNP010000108.1, from coordinate 1,251 downwards.
CTATGAGCCGTACGCCCTCGCGTTCCCATTCGCCCTCCGCCGCCTTCCCGAAGCCGTGACTTGCAATCAGCTTCCCGGCTATGTTCGCGCTGGCGCTATTTTCAGATGTGAAAAGTATTATCATGGCATAACCAGGAAAAACAGCATGCACGCGATGGGAACCGTCAGATTGTCCTCGAGGCCGGGCAGGCTCTCGGCGATGGTGGCCACGAAGGCGAGCGGGATTGCCACAGGGCCGACGAAATACCACGCAGCCAGCGACGACACGAAAAATGCCGCGCTACCCTCTAGGGTCTTGTTGCTGCCGTACGGCAGTTTCATCTTCCCTCTCCGGCCGATGACCGTGGAGAGTGCATCAGCCAAACCCAGCACCAGTATCGACGCTGCCATCGCATTGATATCCGTGAGGAACGTGAGCAGGATGAGCACCCCTATCGCATAGCAGGCAGAACCCCAGCCCGGCAGCAGCGCGTCCGGCCGCTCGAAGCGTTCTTCGAACCACTGGACGACGACTATTTTGCCACCCAAGAGCCGTATATTCATAAGGAGGGTGCCGATTATCACCGTGAAGAATACAAATCCTATCATGAAGCCCCTGCCGAAATGCAGGAGAAGCAGCAGGGCGATGACGCCTAGTGTGAGGTGGAACAATTGCCTTTCAGTCTCGCGTTCCATGCCCTCTCCTCCGTTTGCCTCTTTGCCAGGCAAGATCAACCGCGTAGTACCCGATGAGTGCTATGGGCAGCGCTGCGGCTATGTCCAGGAAAATGTGCACCCCCAGGTTGAGCCTCGTGAACGACACGAACAGCGCGAAAAGCAGATAGAGCGGGTAGGCCCTCTTGTTCAGGAACGCTATCATGAGCGCGAACGCGACTGCCGCATGCATGCTTGGAAATGAGTAGTCCGTGGGGCACCAGCTCTCGCCTGCGCACGGCCTGGGATGCGCGAGAGCGGCCTTTATGGCCGCGCCCAGCACCACCACGGCCACGAGCGTCGTAAGTATCTTGAGCCTTTTCTCATTGCGGTTCTCGCCAACGAGCACCAGCGCCGCGATGAGTGTTGCGTAGAAAAATTCGTTGTCTATGATGAGGCCTATCGCTTTCAGTATCGGGTTGTCTACGGAAAGCGCAAGGGCGGTTATGGCGTCCATCGAAGGATTCTCTGGTAATAAACTTATAAAATGGAATGCGCAGTGCCATGCCATATCTTTTTATTCGGTTGCCGGACAGAATAGGTTGGACGGCAGCCGTA
>CAYZNP010000107.1:0-2921 GCA_964479815.1 Microcaldota archaeon | reverse complement strand
CGCTTCACGCCGCGCCTGCCGCCCCAGATATAGACGATGAAGAAGACCGGGTACATGAGGTAGCCGAAGGCTGTGCTTGCCAGGTCCGGGATGGACGTGTTGCCGAGCACCGGCAGCACCACCATGATGTCTTTCGGTCCGCTGAGCAGGAGCGAGGCCACCTGGAGGGCCATGCTTATTACGACAAGGACGACACCTATCCCGATGAGGGGCAATGAAGCGCGCAATATGTTCCTGATATCCATCGGAGGTCACCTGCTTGGACTTGGAATGTAAAATTTATAAAGCCCCGTCAGCAGGAGAAAATGAATGTGAGGCGCTTGTTGTCCTTCCTGTCCAGCCTGCAGAAGCCGAACCTCTCGAACTGGATGACAGTGCCTTCGGTGAGCGCCGCGCATGCAGGCTCGCAATAGCCGCTTGCCTTCTCCAGGCTCCTGTGGTTGAATTCGCCATCCTGGAGCAGGTCACGGGGGATGAGCACGTCGCATTCCAGCTTCCCGTCGCCCACCCACTGGATTTTCTTCTCCACCATATCGTGTCGCGCCCGGCTCCGGCCGGGCACGAGCATGCTCGCGTTCGGTGCGCCGAACGCAACATCCGGCCTGAGCTCGCCGGACAGTTTCTTGCCTTTCTTCAGTAGCTTCACGTTGCACAGGTCCTTCAGGCGGAACGTTTCCCCGGCCTTCAGCTCCTTGGCATCCGAACCGGAGATGCAGACCGTGCCGCTGACATCTATTTTGCGCACGCCCATGCCCGTTTTCGGGTGCAGCTTCAGCTCCACGCTCCTCCTGCCGAGCCCTTTGACCTCCAGCTCGACCGGGTCAGCTACGAAGTAGTGGTGCGGCGATACGGGGTCGAGCAGCTTGCGGTTCTCGGCAAGGAGCGCCTCCCAGTCCGGCTCGCTCTCGACCTTGGAAATGCCGAATTGGAGCACGAACTCGCGGATCGCCTCGGGGAGGATACCCCTGCGCTTCAGGCCTGCCAGCGTCGGCAGCCGCGGGTCGTCCCAGCCCCAGAGCCTGCCGCTCTCTACGAGCGGCCGGAGCAGGCGCTTGGACACGGGCGCATTTCGGATGCTGAGCCGCGAGATGGAGACCATCTGCGGCACGCGCAGTCCCAGCTTCTTCAGGAGGTATATGTATAGCTCGTCGCGCAATTCGTATTCCTTGGAACGGATGGGAACGGTGATGCCCAGGATGGAGTCCATGACAGCGCCCTGGAAGTCATAGGTGGGCCAGACGCGGTATTTAGTCCCCTGGCGGTAGTGCGATGCGGTGATTATCCTGAAGAGCGCAGGGTCGCGCATGACCGTGTTGCCGGCGGCCATGTCGCCCTTCAGGCGTATGGTCGCGCCGCCTTCCGGAATCGTCCCGTCAAGCAGGCCTTTCCAGATTTCCTTGCTTTCCCCGGGGCTCCGCGAGCCGCAGGCGCAGCGGGCCAGGTCCTCGCGCCCTTTGGAGATCTCGTCCTGGCTGCAGGTGCACCCGTAGGCGTCGCCCTGCTTGATCAGCCTGAGGCACAGCTGGTACATCTCCGGCATGTAATCCGAGCAGTACTTCTCCTCGTCCCAATTCAGGCCGAGCCATCTTATGCCGCTGCGTATGGCGTCGAGGAACTCAGACTTTTCGGCTTCCGGGTTGGTGTCGTCCCAGCGGAGGATGGTTCTCCCCTTGTACCTCTGGGCTATGCCCCAGGAGAGGCAGAATGCCTTCGCATGGCCTATGTGCGGCCAGCCGTTGGGCTCAGGGGGGTAGCGGACGACGACCTTCCCCATCTCTGCGCCCGGGATGTCGATGCCCTTCTTCTCCTCCTTCTTCACCACGTATTCGAAAGAGGCCATCTCCTTCTCTATTTCCGCCTTCTTGAGTTTCGAGACGCGGGCGACCTCCCCGTTGATGCGCGCCATGGTGCCCTTCATGTCCTTCTTGCATTCGGGCGATTCGCCGATGACCTTGCCCACGACCGAGCCGGCATTGGCCTTGCCGTAATCGTAGGCGTTCTTGAGCACGTGCTTGCGGATTATCGAGTCCAAATCAGGCATGGTTCTCATCCCTATATTAGTAGCCGAACGTTGGCGCAGCCCGGCCTATGCGGCCGCCCTTCATGGCAAGGGCGCCCTTCTCGGTCCTGGGCGGCGGCTCGCGCCTGTGCAGTTTGTACGCCAGGATGTCGTATGCGTCTATCATGCACAGCCTGTCATCGTCGCCCTTCAGGAATTCCTTCAGTTCCGGCTTTTCGCGCAGGGCCTGCACGTAGTTGTCCTTGTAGACGGCGTGCCGGACGACGTCGTAGAGTTGCTCGTTCTGCTTCTGGCTGAGCTGGGACATGGTGCTGACGAAGACGTCCCTTCCCCTGGTCCAGGCTGCGCGCACCCGCAGCCATACGGCCCGCACCTCGTTCGGCACTTTAGTCGGCACTTTCTTTCCAGCCATAGGAACAAGCATGTGCCCGCATCTTAATATGCATTTCTTTTTTGCGTGGAGGAGAAATATCGAGGATAAAGGCATCCCTCATGAAGTTTAGTGATGTCAGGTTCGACGCATCGAACCTGAGCATGCTCGTGTTCGGAGCGCCGAACACGACAAGTTTTATCCTGAGACGGGGAGGGGGAAAACTTCTGATACAAACATTTATATAATTCTTCATTGCCTAAAATATCAAGAACAGTACAAGGAGGTGCAACATATGGAAGCGAACATGTCTGTGAAGATGCATGTATCTAGTTATACGAAGTTGGGTTGCACCTTTAACCCGATCAGGTGGCACCTGATCAAAAACTGAAAAGAGGAAGGGGGCCTGAAAAAGGCCGTGACTCCCGGAAACTTTTCTGCGGAAAAAACGGAGATAGTCCGTCCGCCGCCTTTTTGCGGCATTTTGATTGCTTGCAATCCCAAGCTACGGCGTCAGCGCCGTCGCGGGGA
>CAYZNP010000106.1:0-2924 GCA_964479815.1 Microcaldota archaeon | reverse complement strand
GTTCGAGATAAAGCCGCACCCGCTCGGCATAGGCACGCACGACCTGCTGGAGTTCTCCAAGCACAGCAAAGACTACAGGAAACTGTCGGCGTTCCTCCAGAACACGTTCTCCAGGTTCAGCGCTGCCAGGGTGGACGAGCTCAGGGCGCTGGTGCCGGCCGTGGATTTCGACAAGAACCCGCAGGAGCTGGACTGGAACGAGGCTGAGCTCCTGGTCAACGCGTTCCGCCAGGTGAAATGGATAGCGCCTGCCACGGATTCGCTCGTGCCCATAGACAAGGAGCAGATAGAGATTTCGTTCACGAACATATTCAGGCCCGAGGTGCTCGTGGTCACTGAAAGGAGCCCGAAGGTATACCGCGGCGGAATCCCGTTCATGGTGGAGGTTGGACTCGCCTATGGCGGCGGCCTGGTTTCAGCGGAGAAGAAAGGCGAGGTCATGCGCTTCGCCAACCGCGTGCCGCTGCTTTTCGACAGCGGCGGCTGCGCCATAACGGAAACGATAAAGTCCATGGATTGGAAGCGCTACGACATAAGGGATTTCGAAGACGAGCCGATAGCGGTGCTCGTCAACCTGGTGAGCGTGCACGTGCCCTACACCAGCGCGGGCAAGCAGGCGATTTCCAATGAGGAGGACGTCATGGAGGAGATAAAGTTCGCGCTCATGGAAGCGTCCCGCGGCGTGCAGAAATACCTCTCCGGCAGGAGGAGGGAGCACGAGATGGCCAGCAAGAAGAAGCTGGTCAGCAGGTACGTCCAGCAGCTGTCATCCGACCTGGCCACGCTGGCAGGGGAGAAGAAGGATCCCATAGCGAAGAAGCTCACGCAGATAATAGAGGAGAAATACGCGCAGGAAGACACAGAGGAGGAAGGCGGCGGTGAAAAAGGCGAGGCGGAGCCGGCCGAAAAAGCAGACGAGGGTGAGGAAGAATGAGCGACGCAACCAAGAAGCTCGAGGCGCTCGGCAAGCAGATGGTCGGCCAGATAGACAAGGGCGACGGCCCGACGTTCGAAACGGTTCTCCGCACCAAGAGCAACACGATTTACGATGAGGCACTCCGCTGCCTGCGCACCGGCGACAAGAAGGAGGTCAGGAAGTTCCTGAGCATGGCGCAGGCGCGCACGTTCATGCAGACGGTCGCCATAGGCGCCAAGACCAAGCAGTTCCTCAAGGAGAACCTGCACACGTCAATCAGGGGCCTTTTCTACCAGCTGAAATTCACGCTCGGGGAGGACATAGATGAGGACCTGTTCACCGAGCAGAGCGAATCGAATGCGCTAATCGAAGACATAGAGGTCGCGCTCCACATAAAGAGGGAAGACCTCAACCTGACGACGGACAGGAAGGGGTTCGTCGCCGGCCCGATGACCATAATGGACAGGTTCGGAGGCGAGGACACGCTCATAGACCTGTCGAAGCAGGGCAGGAGCGGCTGGAGCATACCAAGCGACGTGGACAACGGCATGGAAATCAAGAAGCTTGACGCCGACTACGTCCTGGTCGTCGAGAAGGACGCGCTCTGGCAGAGGCTGAACGAGGACAAGTTCTGGAAGAAGGAGAACTGCCTGCTGGTGACGCCCAAGGGCCAGTCCACCCGTGGCACCCGGAGGCTGCTGAGGAAGCTTGCCGACAGGAAGCTGCCGGTTTATTGCCTGATGGACTGCGACGCCTGGGGATGGTACATCTACTGGACCATAAAGACAGGCAGCATGAACCTCGCCTACCTTGGCAGGGACTTCGCGGTGCCAGAGGCGAAATTCCTGGGCGTGACCATGAGCGACATAAAGGAGTTCGACTTCCTTGAGAAGCTGACGATGAAGGCAAAGGACGTGGACGTGAAGCGCGCCGAGGAGATGCTCGGCTACCCGTGGATAAACCGCTATGACGACTGGGTGCGCGAACTGAAGATGGTCCTGAAGACGAGGAAGAAGATAGAGCAGGACGCGCTCCAGGGACAGCGGCTGACGTTCGTTGGCGAGTACATCAACAAGAAGATAAAGAACAAGGAATGGCTGTCTTAGGCGTCCATTTCAGCCGCTCTTGGGCTTGTCAGGTATGAGCGCATCGCCGCTGGACGGCAGGGGGGGCTCTGTGCCGCCGACGGCCCTCTGCGCAGCCGCGTCCGCATTATAGAGAGCCTTCCAGTCAGGGCATTGGCTGTTCGTGCAGTGGTCGCGCATGTAATAGTAATATCCCATCTTCTGGGCGCCGCGGTCACCGACCGCAGAGCTTGGATAGCCAGCGGCATTATGGTTTATCTTGCATCCTATGAACTGGACCGGGTCGGTCAGGCCATAGCAGTTGCTGGTATCCGGCTGGCCCCTGCCTGAACATCCAGCCGGCACAGGAGTCTTGTCACAGGAGCTGGCAGTCACAGACAGGCCCTGCAGGTAGAAATCATCCATCCAGGAATCCTTCCAGTCGCCAACGTATAGGTTGGCGGCTATGTAGGCTGCGAATACATTGTCCTTCTCCACGTCAGCGGGCTGCCAGTTCAGCAGCTTCTCGGCGTGGTAGGTGTTGACCTTCGCCTGGGCTATCTGCATCTTCTGGGCGAGTTTCGCGGTTCCGACGCACGCCGAGTCCGTCGGGTTGAACGGGTTGAATGACGTTGGGTTGCAGCCCCTGGCCAGGTCCAGGTCTGCGGCCAGACCGCGGTTGACGGCGTCTTCGTATATGGCTACGTTCCGGCCGTCATTGCCCTCCCTGCGGTACTCTGCGGGCCAGTAATCGTATGGCGGCTCGAGGCTCTGCATCAGGCCGAGGCCGCAGAAGCGCGATCCGCTGGGTGCTGAAATCGTGCATCCAGAGGGGTCTGTCATCGAAGTGTATGCCTGGGCATAGCACTCCTGCCCGGACTTCACAGCGGCCACGGCGCAGGGATTGAAGCTGCTCTCGCTGGCGGCGATGGCGCGCACGAACA
>CAYZNP010000105.1:0-2955 GCA_964479815.1 Microcaldota archaeon | reverse complement strand
GCGTATTCAAGCACCTGCGGGTATTTCCGGCCCAGGTCCATCTCCTTGAACATGATGAGCGCCCTTTCGAGCTTGTCTATGTCCTTTTTCGCACGTTCTTTGGCGTTCATATGCTCACATCTCCCGGACGAGTTCCTTCAGGCTGCGCCTTTTGTTCCTGCCCGGCTTTTCGGCCGGATAGCCAAGCGGGATTATGGCCACGGGCACTTCGTACGATTCCGCATTAATCAGCCGCGAGACCTCGAGGACGTCGAAGCCGCCCACCCAGACGGAGCCGAGGTCCTCGGCTGTTGCAGCGAGCTGGCAGTATGCGGCCGCGATGGTCGCGTCCTGCAGGGAATAGAACTCCAGGCCGCGGTCGCCGTATTTCGCCTCTGACCGTTTTTCGTCCGCTGAGAAGACGAGCACGACCGGCGCGTGGATTATTGATTCCTGGTCGAATGCAGCGGACATGAGCCCTTCCTTCACGGCCTGGTCCCGCACAATAGTTATCTTATACGCCTGGAGGTTGCCTGCGGACGGCGCGAGCGACACGGTGTCTAGTATCCTCTTCAGCACCTTGGCATCGACCGGCTTCTCCTGGAACGCCCTGACCGAGCGCCTCCTGTCGATGACGTCGTAGAAGTCCATGATTAGGATTGAGCTGAGAACAATTAAAATGATGAGGAAATCAGGAAAAGATGAATAGGTGTCAGCAGCAGCGCATCTTCCCGCCCGAAGGGCAGTACAAATGTCGCCGTGAAGGAGCTTAACTTCTGAGTTCGGAATGGGATCAGGTGTTTCCTCCTCCCTATGGCCGCTGACAGGATTACTCTGATGACAACTCTTTATAAACATTCGGGAGGCAGTTCTAGCCATGGCTGAAAGCGTAGATTACGTCAGTAAAACACTAGAAACTTCCTACGCGCTGGTGAAGGCCAGGGCGCAGGGCATATTCATTGACATGCTGAAAATAAGTTTGGCAGAGGCACTGGTGGGGCTCGTCGCCCTGCTGCTGATGGGGGGGCTGGCAGTCGTCCTCCTGGGCGCATCGATAACGGAGACGATAACGACCGGCACCCTGGCCCCGTCCCTGATGCGCAACCTGGTCACCGGCCTCGCAATAGTGCTTCCCATCATAATATTAGCCGCACTGGCAGGCGCCGTGCTCAAATCGGTCGTCTACAACATAATCGACAATGCAAGCGCCGGGAAGCCCACGAACCTGATGGGGTGCGTCAGGAAAAACTTCCTGCCAGTCGTGAAATTGTCGGTCCTGATGTGGGTGATACTGCTGGTGTTCGCCGCGCCCATACTCCTGTCCCTGGCGCTGGTGGGCGGCCAGGGTGGCGCTATTCTGACGCTAACCGCACTCTGCATAGTCCCGCTTATCTGCGCCATAGCGTTTGTCCTGTTCGGGTTCTTCGCCCAGTTCGGCGTCATGGAAGTGGTCCTCAACGGCAAAGGGCCCATCGGCGCCATAAAGGCATCTGCATCGCTCGTGAAGAACAATTTCTTGGGGGTCGTCCTCATCGACATCGCCATTGTCGTCGCGGCCATGGCTGTTTCCGTGGTCAGCGGCGTAGCCCAGACAATACTTAGGCTGGTGGAGCAGATATTGGCGGTGGGAGGCATCGTGGGGCAGGCTGTGGGGTTCGCCATATACCTCCTTGGCATACTTGCAGTCTCCAGCGTCATAGGCGCGCTGATAAACACAGTGATAATTCCGATGGTATACAATTTCTGGAAGGGAAAGAAGGGTTGAAAATATGGAGATGGAACGCGTTTCGCAGCCCCTTGAGGGCTGGTTTGGATTCATAAGGGCAAACTTCGTTGAGCTGTTCAAGAAGCTGCTCAGGGTTAACCTGTACGCCATAGCAGCGCTGGTGCTCGCCGCACTTGCCATCGGGGCAGGCGTGGCTGTGCTGTATTTCACATCCTGGGGGATGGTGGGCTGGGCCTTGCTTGCAATCGGCATCCTCCTCGCCATAATCCTGGTGGTAATCGCCCGCCTGTTCACTCTGGCCTTGTACAAGGTCGTTGAGGAGCAGCACGGCGCGAAGCAGAAAGTTGGCATAATCGGGGTTGCGAAGGAGAAGGCGGTACCTGCCATCATCTACGGCCTCATCGTGGCTGCCATCTACGCCGTGGTGCTGATACCCTTCGGACTGGTGGGGCTTGGCGTGACCATAGCGACCGGCATAATGGTAATCGGGCCGTTCGTACAGCTCGGCCTTGTGCTGGTGTCCGTCCTGGTCGGTTTCTTCCTGCAGTTCACGCTATTCGAACTGGTGCTAGAGGACAAGGGCCCGCTCGAATCAATGCGCGCATCATTCGGCCTGGCGAAGCGGAATTTCTGGGAGACCGTGGTGCTTTACATAATCCGGGCGGTCCTGGGCTGGTTCGTTTCCCTGCCGTTCATAATCCTGCTGGTGATTGCCGGAGTCACGGTGGTCATCATAGGCATCATAGGAGGCGTCACGGCAGCGATGGTTGGCGGGGCTTCCATATTGGCCGTGGGAGGGCTAGTCCTGCTGGTGCTGCTCGCGGTACCGTTCTTGCTCGCCTACAGGACCGCCGATGAAACAGTGGTTCTTCCCCTCACCTATCGCTACTGGAGGACGATACGCGGCGACATTAAGCTTGGGAAAACGCCCGCTGCGGCATCCGGCACGGTTGCACCAGCCAAAACGGCTGCAGCGCCTGCCAAGGGCATGCCGCCTTCGCAGAGCAGGGCGATGATAACCACGGTGCAGAGCCCGGTGATGGTGGCCCCAGCGTCGGGCGCCATGGCAACGGTGCCCCTTCAGGTAGCGAAGCCTGCACCAAAACAGGCGAAGAAGGCACCGCCCAAAAAGTCCGCGCCGAAACGGGCAGCGAATAAAAAATCTTCGTGAGATGAAGGGTAATAGGCAATCATAATGTCCGATACGAAGCACATGCACTGGTCAGAATGGCTGGCTGAGAAGGTCATAG
>CAYZNP010000104.1:0-2961 GCA_964479815.1 Microcaldota archaeon | reverse complement strand
GCCTACGGGGACATGTACTCCGTGCGCTGAGGCAACCCTTTTTAAAGAGCCCCGGGCATAGCATTTACGCCGGCAGAAGCCGGCTAGACTCTCCTTCTCCATGTGGAGGGGGCGACTGACGGAGGATCTGATTTATGTACCATATCAAGACGATAGAGGACCGCATACGGGTACCGCCGGACATGTTCGGCAGCGAGCTCGAGGACGCCGTCCAGCGGATATTACGCGAGCGCTATGAGGGCCGCATATACAAGGACCTGGGCATCGTGCTCTCCATAGACGAGCCGAAGGTGCTTACAGAGGGAACGGTCATACCCGGCGACAGCGGCGCATATTACACCGTGTCGTTCGAGGCGCTGACGTTCATTCCCGTGGTCAACGAGGTTTACCGGGCTGAGGTGAAGGAAATCGTCGAGTTCGGCGCCTTCGCGTCCATAGGCCCGTTCCAGGGCCTGCTGCACGTCTCCCAGATAGGCAAGGAGAAGTACTACTACGACAAGAAGTCCAAGACACTCTCGTCCAGGGAGGCCGGCAGGAGCGTGAAGAAGGGCGATGAGGTGTTGGTCAAGGTATCCACTGTGAGCCTGAAATCCACGTCGTCGGACACGAAGATAGGGCTAACGATGAGGCCTGACGGGCTGGGCAAGCCGGAATGGCTCAGGCCCAAGAAGCCGGCCAAGACCGAGAAGAAGGAGAAAAAGGGTGAGGAAAAATGAGGGCCTGCAAGAACTGCCGCTACATAATCTATACGAATGACAAGGTCTGCCCGAAGTGCGGGGGCGAGCTTTCGGAGAAGTTCTCCGGCATGGTAATCGTGCTCGACCCTGAGCGCTCGGAGATAGCCAGGGTCGTCGAAGTCAATGCCGTCGGCAGCTACGCCATCAAAGTGAAGTGATTGCTTGATTGAAGCGTCAAAGCGCAGCGAGCTTGTCTCATACCCGATAAGGGACATAGTGCAGGAGGCGAAAAAGCTCGAGAAGCAGGGCATCCAGATGATCTGGCTCAACATAGGCGACCCTGCGCCGTTCGGCTTCAGGCCGCCCCAGCACGTGCTTGACGCAGCCGCTGACGCATTGAAGCAGAACTACTCCGGCTATGCGCCGTCTGACGGAGACCCTGAGCTCAAACGGACGGTCGCAGAGTACGAGAAGGTCGCGCCGGAGGACGTTTTCATAACCGCAGGCCTGAGCGAGGGCATAGACTTCCTTTTCCAGGCCCTCGTGGACCCCGGAAGGAACATAATACTGCCGACGCCAACCTATCCCCTCTACCTCACCAAGGAACGCATAAGCTACGGCACAGTGGAGTTCTACGACTGTGACGAGCACTTCGAGCCTGATTTGGATAGCATGAGGAAGAACATAACCAGCTATACCAAGGCGATACTAGTAATCAACCCGAACAACCCCACGGGCGCGGTATATTCGCGTAAGACTCTGGAGGGGATCATAGACATCGCAGGCGAGTTCAAGCTGCCGATAATATCCGACGACGTCTACGACCAGATGGTGTTCGACGGCGAGATGACGCACATGCGCGACATCTGCAAGGACGTGCCTGTCGTCTGCGGCAACAGCCTCTCGAAGAACTACATCTATCCGGGTGCGCGCGTGGGATATCTAGCCTTTCACGGGGAAGCCTGGGGAAAGATGAAGGATGCGATGCAGAGGCTGTGCAACCAGCGGCTCTCGGTCAACTGGGAGATGCAGCGCGCCTACATCGCGGCAATAAAGGGCCCGCACGACCACATCCAGAAATTCAACGCCGAGCTCAGGAAGCGCCGAGACGTGGTCATGAGGCGCGTCAACGAGATTGAGGGCCTCAGCACCTCATCGCCCAAGGGCGCATTTTACGCATTCATCAACGTAGAAGGACCGTGGAAAGACGACAAGGAATTCGTCCACGGGCTTCTCAGGCATGGCGTAGTCACCGTGCCAGGCTCGGGTTTCGCGCCGAAGATGCAGGGCAAGGCATTCCGCATGGTGTTCCTGCCTAAGCCCGAGCAGCTCGACGAGGCGTTCAACCGCATCGACAAGTTCATGAAGACGAAATAAGTGGACCTGCCTCAGGGAGTATGGCTGCCCCACTTCAGCCCATGGTTTTTTAAACTGTTTCTTAAAGTATATGTATGTGATTTTACATGCCCCCGGCACAGGCACGACAAATAACCTCGAATCAGATGAAGCAGATAGCTGAGGAGATAGCATATGTCAGAGGGATGGCAACGGGGCTTGAGCTCCCAACCACCCGGCAGTCCCTGCGAAGCTTACATACCTGCCTCAACGCAGCCAAGCCAGTACCGCTGCTGTACCAGAAAGCGCTTGAGACGGTTCCAGAAATTACAAATCGTTGTTTGGAAGAGGTCACGACAAAGAAAAAGGAGATGCTGGACAAGAGCGACAAAGCCGGCGATGTCAGGACTAGAGCAGAGAAGGTAGTGCTTGGCATAGGCATCGCTAGTTTCGTGGTGAGTACCATTGCTTTCGCCATATGCGTGGAGCTAGAAACGGCTATATCTTTTGGAGTACGGCTGGGCGTGGGAATCCTAGCGACTGCATTAGGGGTAGCAACCGTTGCCTATCTAAAAATCACTGGGGGCGAGAAAACAGCGCTTCTTCGAGAGTATGGAAAATATTACGATATCGAGCACCAGGTCAGGAATCTCCCTGGGCACATAGACAACGCCTTATTTAGAGATTAAGTTGTAGTAAGCAGGGTTACTTCTTGCCTTTCTTCTCGGATTCCTTTTTCCTCTCCCTAAGCCGCTCGAGCAGCGACTTGCCTGCTGGCGCCTCCTTTTTCGGCGTGGGGCGTGGAAGCTCTTCCACAGCCTCTTCGCCCGCCTCTTCTGCAGGTTCCTCTTCTGCGGCTTTAGACGGTGGCGGAGGCGCTTCCCGGCCTCCAACCGTGCGGCCGAGCGCTGCTACGGCCGGCGAAGGCGCAGCCAGCTCTTCGGGAATC
>CAYZNP010000103.1:0-2968 GCA_964479815.1 Microcaldota archaeon | reverse complement strand
GACGAGCTCGCAGTGACCGAAACAATCGGCTCCAACATACTTACGCTGCTCATGACGCTGGGCATCATAGCCATCGTCCAGCCGTTCAATGTGGATGCCATCACCGCGGGTGTTACCGCGCCAGCGCTTCTCATCGTGACCGTCACGTTCTTCGCCTTCACCATGACGGGGAGCATATCCAGGCCGGCAGGCACGGTCCTTCTCGGCATGTACCTGGTTGCGATGCTCGTGGAGATACTGGCCAGGACCGGGCACATTTAGGGGAAGTACATCTGTTCCCATGATGTCAGGGATTGGAAGGGCGAAGTATCAAGAACAATTTTTTGGCTCAACTCCGCAGCAAACCACCCAGCATGGGAAGGGGGAATTCTTAAGCCACTCAGATTTGCAGTATCATCTTTTCCGAGTTGGTAGTGCACGAACATGCGGGGTTTGGAACGCAGCCAGCACGGCTTTATTCTCATCATCATCCTGCTTTCAGGCGGATGGGGCACGTCGACAGCCGCTGCATAAAGACAGATTAGCCGGGGGATGAGGATACCATGATCTTTCAGCCATTTGAGTTTTGCATCTCGCATCATCTGGACAATGCCTTCGCCGATTCCCATGAAACCAAGGGTTTCGCTTACTATGACGTCCGCTTTCGGAACTGCCGACGCCGCGAGGCATAGGGAATTGGCGTGTATCAGTTCGATCTTCCGGCTCAGGCCTTCCTTGGCTATTTTCCTTTTCGCCGTCTCTACATTTTCCCCATGCACCTCCACGGCGTAAACCTTCGCGGCGCCTGCCTTGGCCGCGAAAATGGATAGAACGCCCCAGCCAGCTCCTACATCCATCACAATGGAACCAGGCGGGACAATGCACTCGATCGCTTCCTTGAATTTTGAAAGGCGGACCCTGTCGCGCAGGATGTAACGCTGGTTCGCGGGTTTTTTCCATGCATCAAGCCCGAAGCCTTCAGTCCTTTCACGGAGCGTCGGCATTCACAATCTCCAGTACGTAGTCGTAAAACGGCCTGAACAGGGTGTATGTACGCGCCGAGCCGCAATCCTGAAGCCCGTTCGGGTACGTATCCTTGGTGGACTCGTATTCCTGCAGCTTCCTTTTCAGCGTCCCGTCCAGCACCAGCCGTTTTCTGAACTCCCACAGCCTGTCGAGGATGGCATCCAGCGAATCCGTCTTCACATTCCCCAGCACCTTTATGCCGCCTGGAAATGATTCGCCGTCGGGCTCGGTGAAATCGCAGGAGCCGCCATAGGAAGTGACCCAGGCATCCCCGCGGTCATTGAAGTGAAGGCCACACACCCCGATGCAATACGGCGTCGGCTGGGCATTGAGGTAGTTTATGCCCGTACGCTCAGAGCACCAGTCGAGAAGAGAGATGACTTTGGCCCTGTCCGCCTTCATGCGTGCATATAGCTCGCCAACGGCTCGCCCCCCGCGCTCCAGGCGCGCAAGACCGAAGAATATGTTGTTTTTCCATGCGAATTCGGCAAGCTCCTTCAGTCCATCGATACTTTCCGTGTTCAGGGAAGTCAGGGTGCATACGATGCAAAGACGGGTGATCAGCTTGCCATCGCGTTCAAACGGCCTGTCGTATCCTGCCTGGAGCAGGTTCCTGAGGCCGGTGTATATCCTTGCACTGCCTCCCGGCACTCCGAGCATCTGGTCGAATACCTGGGGGCTGAGGGAATCAAGATGGACGCCAAGGCGCACCTCATGCCGGAAGAGGAAATTTGCGATTTGAGGGGTGATAGCGGACGCATTGGTATACATAAATGTCAGCATTCCAAGGGCGTGGCCCTTTTCTATCAGCTTGAGGGTTGACGGGTCAAGCAACGGTTCCCCGTCATGGCAGATTTGCAGGAATCTGGCCCCTGACCTGTGGGCATCCTCGAGCAATTTCAGTTTTCCCTTGGTATCAAGCCGCTTCCGCGCCGGCATCCCGGCATCGTATATGCAGTGCGGGCAGCGCATATTGCACCGTGCGGACGTTCCAATGGATATGGAAAGGAGGGGGTTCCTCATCCCTTCCCCGCTTCGAAGATAGCCGAGACAGTTTCTGTCATCGAACCATACGAACCTGTTGTTTTTCATGTGCATATATCAGAAGTTGCGGCATAAATAATTTTGTCGTAGTTAAAACTACGACCTTTTTATTTTTTAGCATCCATATGAGTATTATGCTTCAGGAGCAGCTCGAGGACATGGGGTTGAGGAAGAATGAGGCGAAGGTATATCTTGCACTCCTTGGCGAAGGCACGGCAACGCCATCCGGCTTGGCCGCCATAACCGGCCTTTCACGCCCTTACATATATGACGTTCTTGAAACCCTCAGATCGAAAACCCTTGCTTCATTCCAGACAAAAAACGGCAGGAAGGAGTACGCTGCCGCAGACCCCAGGCACCTTCAGGAATTCGCCGAAGAGCAGCTTGCCAAGGCCCGGAAGCTCGCCCCTGCCCTCATTCGGCTGGCCGGGGCGGCCGTTTCACATTCTGAGGTTTCCACATACGAGGGCGAATACATTTACAAGGCGCTTCTAAGAGACATAACCGCCACCATGGGAAGGGGAGGTGAGATACTCATATTCGCCATAGATGACGAGAAGATGATGAAAAGCGACAGATATTATGCCGCTTATCTTAAGAGATACTTTTTCCTCCTCGGAAAGAAGGGGATAACTGAAAGGGCGATAGTAAGGAGAGGAGTGAGGCAGCTCAAGGAAGCCAAAACAACGAAGTACCGCTTCATCGATGGGAAGTATCTGACCGATGCTGCCTTCGAGGTTTATGGCGATACCATCGCTCTTTTCGAATGGGGAGGCAAGAACAGGCTCGTCATGATAAAAAACGCGAAATTGGCCGAAGCCTACCGCAGGCAATTTGAGTTTTTCTGGGAAAAATCAGAATAGAAAAAAAGCCGGGTAAGGGAGCTGTTCCCTCTTTTCAGGAGATTTGAACCCCTCTG
>CAYZNP010000102.1:0-3008 GCA_964479815.1 Microcaldota archaeon | reverse complement strand
CCAAGCGAAGGCGGGCTGAAACGGATTGTGGAGCTGTGCTTCGCATCCGGGGCCGGCATCGCCAAGATAGCGTGCATGGTCAATTCCCCGCGGGATGGCGCCCTGCTGCTCGGACTGCTGGATGACAGCAGGCAGATGGTCGTAGTCGGGATGGGCGATCTGGGGAGGATTACGCGCATAGCCGCGCTGCTTCTCGGCGGCGCCTTCACTTTCGCCTCGCTCGGCGAAGGGAAGCAGACCGCGCCAGGGCAGCTGGAGAAAGAAGAACTCGCAGGGCTGCTTGAGATGGTTGAAGGCAGGAAAAAGACTGTGATGTGACTGGCAAATAGCCGGCCTGGGAAGTTCTTGCTTACTTACGGTGTGCAGGCCGCCGGTCAGGCGTGGCCTATTTCCAACACTCTTTTAGAATGGAGGCAGGTTTTTATAGTAGTTTTGAGCGAATATGTATCGGGAAGTGATGGACAATATGCAGACGAAGCAGGAGCTATTTGTAAAGAGGCTGAATGGCCAGCCCGACCTTCATAAAAGGCCATTCACAACGCTCAAAGTCGCTAGTATTGCCCTTCTTGCAGGCCTGATTGCAGGGCCGATGGTCTTCCCGAAGATGGCTAGGGCTCAGGATGCACAGCAGGAGCAGGTTCAGGGCCAAAAGCTCAGCGTCGTGCAATTGGACAAGCCGCTAGCACAGCTTGAGAAAGAAACTGCAGCGCTGACGTTTAATTTACGCGAAACACCCTCACGCAGAGCATCCACAGAAACACCTGTTGGCTATGGGATAACCCTGATTACTTCGGAAGGCACCACCTTCGTAGTTGACGTCAATGATTCTGGCAAGTGGGGGTTTGCTGTTGTCTTCAGCGCTAAAAACCAGCATGAAGATTCAACCGGGGACGGTACTCGCGGTGCATACCTCTCGGAATTTGTAAACTTGGTAGAAAAACAGACAGGCAGGAAATTGGAAAGGGTAAAGATAATCCTTGATACTGGAAGAACAACTTATAACGGAAAGGAAGTACCGCTTACCAACGCGTATTTGCTCCCCATCAACTCATACGGAAAGGTTACGACCGGTTTAGGTGGTGGGAAATACCTTATTTATGGAGTTAGCTCCTACGCCACTGTTGTGAGTTCAGGCCCGGTAATAATACTTGAACCGAACAGCCAGTACACATTATCGCTGGCAAGCAGATAACCACCTTATTTTTAATTTTATTCGATGATACCTAGTCATGGCAACGAATCTAACAGGACAACTAAAAGTTCAAACAGACGTTCAATCCCGCACGGTTTTGGAATCTCGGGCGCTTAACGACACTAGGAACGACCTCCTGACCTTGTTTTCCAAATACGGTATTGACCTCAACCCCCAGCAGCAAGACCTTTTGGGAACCATAAGTGCAGCCAATCGTAATTTCTTTGGGCAGACGATAATGGGGTACATCAAAAAGCCGCTCCAGCCATCTGAGATCGCCGACTTGGCAGACGCTTATTTTGCTCAGTATCATAAACGAAGAATGCAGACGGCAGAGGATAAAACAGCTTTTACTAGCATGATGACGAGGTACGGCGTCAGCGATTTCCAGGGATTTATAACCCCGGTTGAAGCCAATCGAAAGCAGAATCAGGAGCTGTTTGACAAAACGGTAAAGGAGTATTTCCCCTCTGCTGAAAAGGTGCCGGAATATTGGAGATGCCAGGGATTTTACACTCTGGAGCTGGGAATCAAAACACCCGGCGACCCCGTCAAATTCACAAAAAGACAAGAAAGATACGACTATCTCGTTAATGGAAAAACGTACATCCGCAAGGCCACACTTGCCGGAGTTATTGATGACGAAGAGGGATTTCAGAAGACCTTCCTCCAGCGCACCGTGTACGGGCTTCCTCCACAGCAAAGAAAAGAATGGCTCGACGTCGCCCTCGAAGCCGGCTTCACCCGTGCCGTAGTGGAGATGGTACGGTCCGCCTACCAGTTCGTGCCGCAAGGAGCTGGTGCTGCTACCCAGATGGGCAGGACCTCCATGCAGACAATCGTGGAGCGTATCCGTTCGGTGGACGACCTCGCGAAGCAGAAGCTAGAGGACATGAGGAATGAGGACGCCGAGGGCAAGAAGCTCAGCGCGGACGAGAAGAGGAAAAAGCTCAGGGAAGATGCCGAGAAGATGCTCAAGGAGGAGGAAGAGGGGAAGAAAACCTCCAAAAAGGCGCCAGAACCCGCTGACCTGGAGCAGGCGACGAGCATCAGGAAGGATATGCGCCAGGAAGTCAGGCTGATACAAAGTGCTAGGGAAAGCCTCATGGCGAAGATGCCGCTCGAGAA
Organism: Microcaldota archaeon; assembly: GCA_964479815.1. Taxonomy (GTDB): domain Archaea; phylum Micrarchaeota; class Micrarchaeia; order Anstonellales; family Bilamarchaeaceae; genus Bilamarchaeum. Next base: position 688 of record CAYZNP010000102.1, on the reverse strand, counting down.
GGCGTTCAACGACCCCCAGTTCGAGGGAATGTTCGAGAACCACAGGATCGAAGAGGTGAAGGACACCCGGAAATACTTCACGAGCGGGATGGTCCCGATGAAGGTGCTTGACGCGATAGCCAACATCCGGCCGCCTGACGTCGCGAGCTACGGGCCGATATCACAGCTCGCCCTCCTCAGGGCCTACAGAAAGACTCTGGAGGAGTATGGCCAGAAGGCCCCGCGGGCGGCATGAGCGGGCATATCTTGTTTTACGGCTTTTTCTGTGCTTTCGCACGATAAAAACTGGAAAAATTGTGTGAGAAAATACACTGTCCTGCCTGATTTTTAAACACTCTGCGGCATTAACGCTACGGGGTGAGGGGATGAAACAGCTGTCATTCTGTCCTGAAAGAACGAGGCAGCGCAACGCGCTGCAAAACCCGTTCCTGAGGCTTGGCGCAGCCCTGCTCGCTTCCCTCACCATCGCATGCCCCCAGGAGGACAATACAAAGGCCGTAAGCGCCGAGGTGGCGAAGCAGAGCATCGTCGGAACCTATGACTGCAAATGCCTAAGCAACAAGTTCAGCGCTTACGGCGAATCCAGCATGGCAGGGGCCAGATTGACCTTCTATATTTCAGAAAACAACGGGCGCTTCCTCATGGCCGATGAGAACAGCATCGCATACGGGCTGCCTGCGATACCCGT
>CAYZNP010000101.1:0-3036 GCA_964479815.1 Microcaldota archaeon | reverse complement strand
AACTTCTGCTGCAGCTTCGGCAGGTTCGTGTATTCCAGGTCCTCTTCAGGGAGCCGGTGGGGTTCGAACGGGCCGTGCCTGCGCATGTATTCGGCAATCTTGTTCGCCTTCTTCCTTGCTTCGTCGTAGGCGATGTCCTTGAATATGTCCACAGGGCCGACGAGCGTGCCGTTGGCGAGCTGGAAGCCGAGCGCGACCACGCGCGGCGGGCCGTCGAGGCGCGTCGGGGTCGCGTTCTCCATGGCCACAGGCATCAGCGGGCCCTGGTGCGAGCCGCGCATCCAGCCGGCGACGAGATGGGGGAAGGCGAACGGCTCTACTATCTCGCCTATCGCTGGAAGGCCGCTCTGGCCGCGCACTATGGCGACCGGGTCGTCCTTGCCGACGTACTGCCCAGCGACCTGGGACAACTTCTCCGTGGAGACGCAGCAGACCGCCTCCTGCTCGGAGACCTTGTTCCCTGGGCCTGGGTAGACGCGCTTTATGACGTAGCGCGAGCGCGAGCCGACGAACGCCAGCATGGAATACATCTCTTCCGGCGTCTTGAACCTTATCTTCCTGCCTTCCACGGTGTCGTAGACCTCGAATGTGAAGCCGCCCTGCATGGCCGGGTCGATGACGAGCCCTGGGGTGCAGAACGGGTCCGCGAACATGCGGTAGACCGGCAGGTTGAACGCGCCCGGGTCTGTCTTGTCCATCATGAATACGACGACCGGCTCGCTCTTCCGTTCCTCGAACTCCAGCTCAGCGACGCCCGGCCCGAGGCCGCGGATGTTGCCTGAGAACGCGTCCTTCAGCAGGTCCTGGCCTGCGCCGTATAGCTTGAGCTTCTTGGCGACTTCAGTCCCTGCCTTGAAGACGTCCCAGGCTAGCCCGTGGACGTCCTTGTTGTCAACGCCCTTCGTATGGGTGAGTATGAGGTTGAGGTCGTCGCCGCACTTGGCGACGTAGAAATCGGCTATCTTCCCTTCCTTCTTCGCCTTGGCGAGCATCTGGTTGGCCAGCTTCATGAGCTCTGGGTGCACGGTCTCGTGGCCTGGATAGCCGCCTATGTCTGCCTTGATGACGCTAAGAGTCGTTTTCACTGTAACACCTCTCTGATACTGCTTCCATGTCATGGAATAAAAAGATTGCGCTAAGCTGACGACGGAACGTCATCCTGCTCATTGGATGATGGGCTTGATGAAGCCTTCGGATGCGAAATCGATGAATAGGCCGGTTGTTCCCTGTGCGATGAATATGTCGTTGACCCCAAAATTAGTGACGCTGCAGCGTATGCCATCCTTCTCGTCTCTTTGGAAGATGAGGGTGCTGGCAAGGCGTGATATCCGCTGGCGCGGGAAGAGCACCATCAGGTCAAACGATGGTATGTTATCCTCTGGTGCCTGCATCCCCAGCCCCACCAGGGCCCTGGTCAACTTTGGCTCTTCAGTAAAATAGCCCCCGCTTGAAGCTGCCGTCTCATCATAAGCCTTTTTATACACCTTTAGTACAGTCTCAATCCTCGCTTTTATCTCATCCGGCGCTGAGCAGAAAATGGTTTTGAAGGTCTCGTCCCATATTTTCCGCGTAACAGATACGTTTGTATTTCCGATAATGACACGTGCTGGTTTCTCTGCCGATGGCAGGGGCATCGTAATCGAGCACGCCTGCTTGTCTTCCACCTGTTCAAAACTGGAGTACGGCTCTCCCATGCATGATGCTGCATTCTTCACGTTTAACTGTATTTTTTCTGACAATGGCTGGCCGAGGCAGATGATGTCCGACACCCGCTGGCCGCGGGCATCCGGAGTGCTCCTGACAAGTGTGTAGTTCATCCTTTTGCGTTTTTCAAGCATCTGGGGATCGCACTTTGCCATGTTGTAATACGTGATACAAAGAGTTTAAATATGCATACAAAACGCTGTTTCGCCACCGCGGCCCGGCCCTGGAGCATCTGGAAAGCACCGGCGCGGCGACGGGTTCAGGAGGTGGCTATGGATATCAGGCCGCAGTTACCGCGCAGGCCGATGACTCCCTCATCGCCCTGATAGCCGATGTACATGGGGTACGCCCCAAGGCTTTTCACTAAGCAGTATGTGCCGTCCTTGTCCAGCCCGAAAACAAGGGTGCTATGCAGTGTTGATACGGCTTCGTTGTAAAGGTGGACGAACATATCGAATTGGGGCCTGTCTCTCTTGATGGAATGCATGCCAAGCGTCGCTAGGACGCCGGCAAGCTGCGGAAGAAGCTCGCCTCCGGCGTATTGCCTGAGCAGCTTGCGGACGATCTTGTCCACGTAGAACGGCACGTCGCAGAACGCAACGGCACTGGGATAGGGCGAATCGGGCTCGCGCCCGATGATGACGGAGGCGGTTTTCTTTTCCGGAGAGCAGGGAAGCGTTATTTTGTCTGTTTTGACCGCCTTGTAGTGGGTGCTGGGGGTCACTATCTTCAGGCTTATGCTTTCGGTCAGGGGGCTGTTGAGCCAGAGGATCCCGCTGGACAGTACCTGCGTGTACCCCTTCGATTCCAGCTCCTCCTTGCCTTGCTTTAGAAAGGCCGTGAGTAGGGGGTGAAGAGATGCGACACGCCTGTAATCCTGGTCGGTGAGGGGCTCATGAGCGCATGGCCTGCAGTGGCTCCCGGTAAAAGCGCTGCGCAGGCCCTCCTTGAACCTGTAGCCCATGGATGGCTTTTGTATCATGGGATATAAGGTGTATACAAGTGCTTATAACTGATATGACCGCTGGTGCGGATAACGGCGTTCAGGCTGGAGAAATCACTTCGCGACAGCGACCTGGGCCTGGAGCATCTGGAACTTGTCCTCCTCCACACCCTTGGTCTTCACCGTCTTGCCCACGTGGAGCACCTGCTCCGACCTGGACGTGTCGCGGTATATCGTTATCCCCTTGCAGCCGCTCTTCCAGGCGAGCATGTAGACGCGCTCTATGTCCTCGACCGTCGCTTCGGCCGGCATGTTTATGGTCTTGCTCACGGCCAGGTCCACGTCCTTCTGGAACGCTGCCTGCATGAGCACGTGCGCCTCGGGCGGTA
>CAYZNP010000100.1:0-3079 GCA_964479815.1 Microcaldota archaeon | reverse complement strand
CCGCCGGAACACATGTACAACACCATCCGCCATACGAAGGCGGAAGCCCTGGCTAAAGAGGAGCATTTCGACGGCGCGACCAGCGAATAGAGTGCAGGGGGAAGGGCCTCTGAGCAGATCAGAGGTCTGAGGCGAAAGCGATAATTCAATGCATCTGAAGTAATAAATCTACTAGATCCTTTCCAAAGTCTATTGCAAAATAAAGTAAGATCAGCCCTGCAATCAAAGAGGCATACCTCAGGGTCTTCTTGTGTAGGTACCTCTTCCCCAAATGAATCAGCATTATCAAACCGCTAAGAAGGATAAGAACTCCAATCAAAATGCCTAAACTAAGGAGTATACCCTCCGCAAACGATGATTGCCGTGAAGCTAAATCAGCCCCCATGACCCCCGTCCACACCAAAAGAACCGCGGGATTTGATATTGTCAGAAGTATACCTGGAATAAAGTTCTTTGCACTGTCAACTTTTCCAGATAGATCAAAGTCCTTCTTGTCTAAAAAGTCCTTTAGTGAATTATAAGACAGGTACAGAAGTACTAAAACTCCAAAAAACAGCAGTGCTATGTTGAATATTCTTGATTGTGTGAGAAAAGATAAACCGAATACCACTAATACCAAGTAGATTACCAATGCAACCATAACCCCTAAACAGAAAATAAATGCGGATTTCCAGCCTTCCTTGAGTTCTCGTCTTATTAATTCTATATTTGTTGGGCCTATTGGCGCGGTAATCGATAAACCAAGTAAAATTCCTTTGGCTATAGTTTCAATCATTACACCACGATACTTCGTTTCGTAGCAGTCTTTTTAACCTCTGTCTGCTCCTCAGACCATCCCTCGGTCGGACGGACACCACTGGCCTAAACTTAGACCAGAACTGAAGGCGCTAAGGCAGGATTTGAGACCTGTTCTGAGTTCCCCCCGAAAGAAGGAACTCAGAGCAGATCTGAATGCAGGGGGAAGGATTTGAACCTTCGAAGGCACTAAGCCACGGGATCTTAAGTCCCGCGCATTTGACCGGGCTTTGCTACCCCTGCAAAAGATTTCCTGCAGTATATCTTAGGGTAAATCTTTTATCAAACTTCGTAATGCTGCCAGCGGCCCATTTCTATAAAATCCTCGCTTTCTTTCCGTCAAAGTAGATCGTTTCCTCGAAGCGCATGCCGTAGCGCTTCAGGTAGAACGCCGGCTCTATGGCCATCACCGCGCCTGCGATCCTGTCGTCGGATTTGGCGCTAAGGCGCGGGAGCTCGTGGATGTCCAGCCCGACGCCGTGCCCTATGGAATGTATCATCTTCGGGAATCCGGCACGTTTCATCAGTTTCGCGGCGAATGCAGCCACGCCCTTTCCCCTGCGCAGCTTTGGCAGCTCATCCACGATTGAATGGCATATCCCCTGCAGTTTTTCGTACTGTGCCCTCTTTTTCTCATCGCCATCACGTATGAAGCAGCGCGTCAGGTCCGACCGGTAATGCCCGTACATCACGCCGTAGTCCACCATCACCAGCGGGCCGAGTTTCCTGTTTGAGGCCTCGTGGTGCGGATATGCTGTGTCCCCGTCAGTGGAGACTATGGGGTCGAACGCCGGCTCAAGGCCGAGCTCGGCGGTGGCGACCATGAGCTGCTTCCTGACGCCCAGCTCCGTCTTCGCCTTGCTGAAATCCAGCGAATCGAATATCTCCTTCGTGTAACCTGCCGCCTTCCTTATGGCCGAGACCTCTTCGGGCTTCTTCAGGCTACGCATCCTGAGCAGCTCTAGCGAGTGGTCCTTCAGCCTGCACACCCTGGACAGCCTGGAGAACATCCTCGCGTTGAGGGAATTAGCGTCGAAAAGCACCTTCCTGCCTTTCAGGCATTTCGAAAGCGCCTCGACAGCGTCGTCGAAAACGACGACCCTCCCGCGGAACGCCGCACGGGCCAGCGCCTCGTTCATCTTTGAAACGAAGAGCGTCCGCCTGCCGTCGCCGGAAACCAGGAAGCTATGGTCGATGTCAAGGCCCGCATGGTAGTAGAAGTTCGGGTCGAACCGTTCCCCATGGTAGAGCAGAAGCCGCATGGGTGGATTTCGAACGCCCGGATTATATGCGTTGCGTTCATGCGGCCGCGGGCGGAGTAAAAACCAAAGCGTTTAATTATTGCCGGAGATAGGCAGGCGAGGTGATATCGTGAAAAGTTTCGTCATTCTCTTCGCACTCATCGCGCTGCTGTCATTCGGCTGCCTCGGCTCGGAGATGTCCGACCTCAGCGGCGGGGGCACCGCATCACGCGGTGCTGGCACGACCGAGTCCATGGTAGCCCCGTCAGCCCCTGGTGCTGGCAATTCCGGCCAGTATGTGACCAAGGAAAGCGATATCACCATACTAGTCCCCATGGGAACCCTTGAGGCCAAGTTCAACGCCACGAAGGCGCTGCTGACCGATGCCGGTGCCCAGATCAGCGGGGCCACATATAACGAATACAGCGACCGCAAGGAGTATACCCTCACCGTCAAGATCCCGCCGGCCAAGTTCGACTCCATAAACGAGCAGCTCAAGACCGTGGGCGAGGTCAAGGACATGTCGGTCAGCCTCGAGGACGTCACCAAGCAGTACACGGACCTTGACACGCGCATAAAGAACCGTCAGATCGAGCTCGACAGGCTCTATGTGCTCTACAACCGCAGCGACAACATAAGCGACCTCCTGCTGGTCGAGCAGGAGATAACGCGCGTGGAGACGGACCTGGAGCTCCTCGAGCAGCAGAAGCAGGCGCTCGTCTCAAGGATAGACCTCTCCACCATACGCGTGACACTATACGAGGAAAAGCCGGCGACGCAGCAGGTCGCTCCATCGCTTGAGGGCCTGGGAACGCTGTTCTTCGGCGCCCTGGCATTCGCCATAACCATCATCGTGGCGCTGGCAGGGTTCCTGCTCCCGCTGGCGGTAGTGGTGGCAATCCTGTGGGTGCTCTACAAGAAAATCAGGGGCTCGCCGTCTAGACCTCGTAAACCCGAGCATGACCAGATTCCACCTCAACGGTGAGCTTGGCTTTCTGGTCCGAGCGTGGATAGACGAACTCCACGGTCTGCCCTTTCTTTAT
>CAYZNP010000099.1:0-3083 GCA_964479815.1 Microcaldota archaeon | reverse complement strand
AGGATGGCAGCACAGTCGAGAACGAGGCCCGTGATGTGAAGGAGCTGGCCGGCCTCATAAAGAGCTCCCAGGTCTCTTGGCTGGACTATACTGCCGACGACCTCGATGGGAGCGCGCAGAAAACCGCAGTATCGCTCGGCTTCAACGAGCAGATGATCTCCTCCCTGCTGAAATCCAGGCGCAGCGGCTACGAGGACCTGGACACCGAGATGGGATTCCTGATTCCAGCCATCCTCGTTGATGGATTCGACGTGCGCATACAATACCTGCTCGTCCTCATACGCGAAGGCCTCGTGGCCACCATACACACCACCGATGTCAAGCGCTACTTCAGGCTCAGGCGCTACGCGAAAATCTTCATGAGGAAGATAAAGCCGACCCTCAACTCCAAGGACAAGGTGACCCACGTCCTGATACGCGTGCTGGACGAGAACAACACCAGGAACTTCGACCACCTGCGCGAGATAGAGGAGAACTCGGACAAGGTGAGCGAGAAGCTGTCGCGCATAGATACGCCCCGGCAGGAGATAGGCCACGACATACACGCCATGAAGCACGCGCTCATAACCTACCTCAGCGGCCTCTGGGAAACGGTCGACGTCCTCAACGCCCTGCGCTACGGCGACCCCGAGTTGCTCACCGACGACCCCAAGCTGCTTGAGAGGCTGAACGGCCTCGTGGTGGAAGTGACCAACCAGATAGGGCTGGCAGAGCACCTGAGCGAGGTGCTGGCCAGCGGCCTGGAGGTGATGCAGAGCATATACAACAACCAGCTCCAGATACTCAACAACAAGCTGGCGTACATCGTCGCCTACCTCACGATAATAGGCACCGCACTGCTGGTCCCGAACACCATCGCCACCGCGCTGGGCAATTCCGCCTACAACATGAAGCCAGAGGATGCGGGCTGGTACAGCGTGCTGCTCCTGGCATCCACCATCGTGGCGACGCTCCTGTCCTACTGGTGGGTTAAATCCACCGGCATGCTGCCGAAAAGGGCGGACAGCGAGAAGTGACTATTTCCCGTAGAGGTCCTTTATCTTCCCGAGTATCATGTCCTCTATGCCGAATTTCGTGTCCTTGCCCGGGATTATGAGCATCGCCTTCCAGCCCATGCCCTGGGAATAGGCCACCCTTGCCCGGCGGTGGCCGTCGAGGAGGATGCGCTTTCCCTTTTTCTGCAGGATGACGAGCGGTGTCACGTAGCCCTCCCCTATGGCGGAGTTTATCATCCTCATCTTCTCCGCTGCCGTAGCCTCGGTCTCCTCGCCCGAATAGGTGTAGAACAGGTCGCCTATCTCCTGCCGCGTAAGCGTGACATCCTTGCGCGTGAACTCTATGCCAGGGTAGAGCTGCCTGTAATAATCCATGAGCTTCCTGCACAACCTCTCCTCTTCTTCCGGCGGTACGAGGCCTACAACCATCCAATCACCAGAGGGGTAAATCCAGAGCAGATTTTTATCCCTTCGCGTGGTGATTCCACCATGTCCATTCTCATAAGGAACGCTACAGTCCTCACGCCCCGCAAAATCGTGCATGGCGACATCTATACCGAGGCGAACACTATCGTCCGCATCGGCAAGTGCAAGGAGAGGGCCGAGCACGTGATTGACGGCACGGGCAAAATAGCCATCCCCGGCCTTGTGAACGCGCACACTCACGTCGCCATGACCATTTTCCGCGGCTACGGCGAGGACCTGCCGCTGGACCGCTGGCTGAAGGAGAGGATATGGCCCATCGAAGCGAAGGAGAGCCAGGCGGACGTTGCGGCAGCCGCGAAGCTTGCGTTCTGCGAGATGATACGGAGCGGCACGACCGCGTTCGGGGAAATGTGCCTTTTCGACACCAGGGAAATATTCAGGGCAGCAGAGCAGGCATGCATGCGCGGCATAATATCGCGGTGTTTCCTCGATTTGGGCGACCCGTCCCGTGCGGCCCGTCAGTTAAGGGAAATCCCGAAGACCGCGGAATACGGCAACGGTACGACGCTGCATGCATCGGTCGGCGCGCACGCGCCCTACACCTGCTCCGAAGAGGTCCTCATAAAGTCCAAGGAGCTCGCCAGCAGGAAGAAGCTGAAATACCAGATACACGTGAGCGAGACGCGCCAGGAGGTCTTTGACGTCATGAAGAAGCGCGGCAAATACCCCTACGAATATCTGGATTCCATAGGCCTGATGGACAGGGACTCCATATTCGCCCACGGCGGCTGGCTGACGAAACGGGAAATAACGCTCGGCGGAAAGAGAGGCATCAGCGTGGCGAGCTGCCCGGTGAGCAGCCTGAAGCTGGCCACCGGCGGCATAGTGCAGCTCGCGGAGCTGGATTCCTCAGGGGCCAACGTCTGCCTGGGCACGGATGGCAGCGCAAGCAACAACTCGCTCGACATGTTCCAGACCATGAAGATGGCTGCGCTGCTGCAGAAGTACCACTACTGGAGGGCGGACATCCTGCCGTGCAGGAAAATCTTCGACTTCGCTACGATAAACGGCGCCAGGGCCCTTGGATTCGACGCAGGGATGCTCGAAGAGGGGAAACTGGCCGACATCGTGTTGCTGGAGCGCGGGCCGAACATGCACCCGGAGCACGACCTCGTTTCCAACCTCGTCTATGCGGCAGGGCCCCAGAACGTCAGCGACGTCGTCATAGACGGCAGGCCTGTGATGCTGGACCGCAGGATAATTACCCTGGACGAAGAGGCTGTTGTGGATGAGGCAGAGCGCCGTGCGGTGGACATCGTGCGCCGATAGACCGCCCGTGCTCCGCCGATGGCTCCGTCGTGGCGCGACCGCTTGCTGACCGCAAAATATATAAATGGATAGGTTCATAATTTGATAGCAAGTTTTTAAAAAGTTGCTACAACTTTTGAGAGGGATTTCGATGGAGTCTACGGCTACAAAATGTCCAGAGTGCAAAAGCAAAAGGCTTATAAGGGATTACGAGAAGGGCGAGCTGCTCTGCGCGAACTGCGGCCTGATTGTTGCAGAAAACATACAGGACCTCGGCCCGGAGTGGCGTGCATTCGACGCCGAGCAGAAGGAGAAGAAGGCCCGCGGCGGCGCCCCCATAAAGTACATGAGGCC
>CAYZNP010000098.1:0-3203 GCA_964479815.1 Microcaldota archaeon | reverse complement strand
TTAAGGCAAGGCGCGTCAGCCGGCGCCTCGTTCGGCGATGCAGGCTTCGATAAGACCCTGTTCAACACCGCATCACGCGGATTTTCCGACAAGGATACTCAAGTCCAGGTCAATGCGGTGGTAGAGAAGCTGTCCGAGCACTACACGTCGGCGCAACTGTCAACGATGAAGCCTGAAGAACTGAAGAAGGCTGTCGTGAAGTACGGCCTTCCCGAGAGCTTCGCCACAGACAATCTGCTTACGCAGATAAAGGTGAGCGCGGCGACCGGCACCCTGGGCACCCCTGAGTTCAAACTCATTGTCCTTGACCGCAGTGGCGTTCCGGAAACGAGCCCGAGAGTGACGCTGGTGAATACCCTCACGCTGGTCGGCCAGAAATACTCCGGGCGGCTTGCTGCTCTCGAGAAGGAGGACAGCCCGACGCGGGGGCAGGAGCTAAGGAAGATGCTCACAGATGAAGGAATGTCCCCTGCAACTATAGGCAGAATAGACCCCACCACGTTTAATCGCCTGTGTGACAACGTCCAGCAGCTGCCCTCCGATGCTTTCATCAATTCCACTGCCACGGCCAGCGGCCTTCCGCCAGCACCGAAGAACGCGCTGGTGGATGCCCTCTATAAAATCGGCCAGACACACACGCCGCAGCAGCTCGCGGACCTCCAGAACGACCTCCAGAAGATGAAACCCGAAGAGCGGCAGCAGAGAGTTAGAGACATGCTCACAGATGCAAAAATGGATCCTAACCTCGTCAAGTACAACATAAGCCCCACCACGCTTGATCGTCTGGCTGACAATGTCCAGCAGCTGACCTCGCCCGCCGCTCTCATCAATCCAGTTGCCGCGGCCAGCGGCCTTCCGGCAACCAACATGAAAGAAGCGTTCGCAAAGGCCTATGATGCGGTAGTGCCAAGATACATGAGCCGTGAAGAATTCACTACTGCGCAGCAGGATGCGCAGCAGAGGGGCGAGAAGCCCCCAGCCCCGAGCTACGAAGCTTTCCTGACGACATATGAGCAGAAAACCAAAGCGCTTGCAAAAATGAGCTATGATGACTTCGCGAAGGCGTTTGAGGATAACAAGTTCCCTGCCCAGGCAGTACCCCGCTCGGCGTTCGATGCGATGAAAGAAGCGGCCAAACAGCCCCTCAATGCCCCGGCCATCGCGCAGGCCTCAGGTCTGCCTCCGGCCAGCGAGAGAGAGATAGTGGGCGGGGCTGTCCAGAACGTCGTATACTCGCACTCAAGCAACCAGATAAGCAGCATGGATGAGCAGGCATTCAAGGGAGCGGTCAAGGAGGAGCTGAGCAGGTCCTATGAGAAGGCCGGCATGTCCAGGGAGGATGCCAGCCGTGTGGCAGAGGCCGAGGCCGTGAGGCTCGACCCCAGGACCTTCGTCATCGTCAAGGACGGTGCCAACGCGTTCACCGCCAACCTCCGGCTGCAGGGTGCCAGCGAGCAGATGGTGAGCACCATCGGCGATATACCTATTGCGAGGGTGAATTCGCTTCAGGGCACTGCTGCCCTCATTCCCGGGCCTGGCGACAGTGCTGCTGAGATCAAGGCCGCCAACCTCGCGCTGATTCAGAATACCTCCTGGGCAGACTTCAAAAAGGCAACCGGCGTGGAGACGCCTGCAACGGCTGCGCCTGCCGCCAGGCCGATGGAATCCATCATGGAATACAAGCTCTGGCAGAATATGGAGCACACGCTCGGAAATGTCCAGGAGTCCCTGACCGGCGTCTATCGCACCGGCACAGCGGACTTCGTCGCCGCAGACCAGCAGATGGGCCGGCTGAGCGTCCTCACCGGCGCCCTGATAGATCAGCGTGGCGGGGACTTCGCCCATGACAAAGGCCAGGTGAGCGACCGGACTTTCATGGCAATCAGCAGTTCGACCAACTCGATTTTGAATAATAGGGCGCTGCAGGACCCTGCGGTGCGTTCCGTGGATCCGCAGCCATGGGTGTCAGAGGAGGACAAGTGGCGCAAGGACGTAGCCGCGAGGGTCGCCAGCGGCGACGCCGACGGCGCGATAAAAACCCTCAAGGAAAGGGAGAACCTGTATGCTTATGGCGACCTCATGGCGGCGGCTCAGGGCTGCGAGAAGGCAGTGAAGATGATAAAAGCCCAGCAAAGCGGTGCCATGGTTTCCCCCACTGCCGGTCCCCTCCCCATGGATTCCATCACCGCAGCATCAAAAGTGACTGAAACGCTTTCCCAGGCCGGCAACTCCAGCACGGTGGGCAATCATCTTGCCGCTGCATACGGCCCTGATGGCAAGGAAAGAGAGCGGGCAGAACAATCCACGAGAAGCCAGGTCGGGGCCTATGTGAACGAGGGCGCTTATGAAAAGGCATATGAGCTGGCGGCAGCGCGGTACAGGTACTATTCCGGCATCAGCGACGCATCAGATGCCCGACCCTACGCTGATGTCATGGCCCTCATACATGAAGCCCCCAAGGCGGAGAAAGCTGAGCTGCAAGCGCTCGTAAACGAGCGTCTCAGCAAGGCGCCGGACCCTGCCATGAGCGCCACCGCGTTGTCCAAACAGGCCACGGACGAGCTGAACAATTACTACATGCTCAAGGAGGAGGCAATCCTGAAGGTCCTGGAGACATACCCGCCGCCTGCGGCGCCGAGAAGAGCGCCTGAAGGGCCTCCGGCAGCGCCTGAAACGCCGCCTTCAAAACCGGAGAAACCCGGCATCGCTGAAGCTGGCCAGGTGACGATGGCCGCGCCGGAAGCTCCTGAAAGGCCCGAGGAGCGGCGGCCTAGGAGGAAAGCAGAAGAGGAATTCAAACTAGCCGCCGCTGCCAAACCGCCACCGCGCGAGCCGACAATCATTTCGGGCGAGGACTACGCAAAACTGCAAGCGGAAAAGAGGAAGAAAAAGCGCGAGGGCGGTGAAGAGGGTATCGCGTAGCAGGGTCTGATTATGGAAAAAACCAGCGCTACGGCGCCCCTGTCCCCCATAAGGCGGCTCAGGCGCCTGCTGACCTCCGAGAACCTCTGGCTCTACGTGCTCTCCCTGCTGAAGCGCGGCCCCAAGCTCTATGCCTACGAGCTTGACGATGCGATCGAGAAGGGGTTCGGGTTCAGGCCGAACAAGATAATGATATACATAGTCCTCTACAGGCTGGAGGGCGAAGGGCTGATAAGGTCAGAGTTCCAGGCGCGCCGCAAATACTACGCGCTCACGGAAAA
>CAYZNP010000097.1:0-3280 GCA_964479815.1 Microcaldota archaeon | reverse complement strand
GGCACCGGCCTGTGCACCGCGCTGAAGCTGCGCGACTTCATGCAGGCGGGCATAAAGCCGTCCATCTGGCTCGCGGACTACCATTCCTACATAAACGGAAAGCTTGGCGGGGACGTGGAGAAGATACGGGCGCTTGCGAAGGGATACTTCAAGCATGCGTTCGTCTCCCTCGGCCTCGGCGAGGACAAGGTCCAGTACCTCCTGGCAAGCGAAACCTATGACAACGACTATTGGAAGGAGGTCCTGAAGGTCGCGAAGGACACCACCATCAACCGCATGCTCAGGTGCATAACAATCATGGGCAGGAAGGAAACAGAAGCCACGTCGTCCGCGTGCATCTTCTATCCTGCCATGCAGGCGGCTGACATCTTCCTGCTTGACGTGCAGATCGCCCACGCCGGCATGGACCAGCGTAAGGTGCACATGCTCGCGCGCGAGTTGTCCCATTCGTACAAGAAGCAGTTCGTGGCCGTGCACGGCCACCTGCTCCCTGGATTGCAGGGCGTGCAGCGCATGGACCCGACTGCGGCAGCAGAACAGAAAGAAACGGCAGTCATAGACGCGAAGATGAGCAAGAGCGTGCCGTCCAGCGCGATTTTCATCCACGACTCTGAAGACGAGATAAAGGGCAAGATAAAGAAGGCATACTGCCCGGAGAAAATAGTCGACGGCAATCCCATCGTGGAATACGCAGAATACCTTATCCTCCGCGACAGCAAGATGAGGATTGAGCGGCCTGCGAAGTTCGGCGGAGACATCGAGATCGCGGACGGGGAAGAGCTGAAGCGGATTTATGCCGCCGGCAAGCTCCATCCGGTGGACCTCAAGAACGCGGTGGCAAGGGAACTGTGCGACATACTGAAGCCCAGCCGCGAATACTTCGCGAAAAACAAGGAATACCTGGAGCAGATAAGCACGAAAGAAGTGACTAGATAAGCTATACTGTTTCCTCGGCGAAGTTTCCTATGAGCGTCGTGAGCCGGCCGTATGCGGTGCGCATCGCTTCCAGCGTCTCCTCCACCCTCAGCGGCTTCTTCGATATGCCCGCGGCATAATTCGTCCCTACGGCGATGGCCGCGTAGTCTATCTCGGCCTCGCCGAGCAGCGCCATCTCATACCCTGCAGTCATGTTGACGAGGTTCGCGCCGGCATTCTTCAGCAGCGCTATCTCCGCTTTCGTCTCGAACCGCGGCCCCGGCGTGCATGCGATTATGCCGCCGGTCTTAAGCGCGATCCTGCTGACGCCCGCTATCTCCTGCAGCTTGCCGCGCATATCCCTGCTGCACGGCTCGGTGAAATCCTTGTGCTTCATGCCTGCGCCGAAGTCGTCATAGAACGTCGCGGGCTGCCAGAGCCCTATGAAGTCGTCCACGAGCACCAGGTCGCCCGGTTTGTATCTGGATATCACGCCAGATGCGTATATCGCTATGACGCCGGTGACGCCGGCCTTCTTCATGGCAGCGATGTTCGCGCGGTAGTTGATTTTGTGCGGCGGGATGGTGTGCTTATCTCCGTGCCGGGGTATGAAGAGCATCTTCTCGTCTAGCAGCGACACGGTCTGCAGCTTCGTAGCGCCGTAGGGCGTGAGCACCTTCGTTTCCGCCAGCTTCTTCCCAAGGGAATAGAATCCGCTCCCGCCGATCACGCCTAGCATGACTGCACTACCTCGCGAAGAATTATAAATCTCAATTCCCCGAACGGTTCTGATGGAAGAGCAGAAGAAGATTGAGCCCGCCGGGCAGAAGCCCGCGGAAGCCAGGACAGTAAGCGACGTGCTCCAGACGACGCAGATAGCCCTTGACACCTATGACGATATATTCTCGGACTTCGACCCGTCGCCCTATGAGACGCGCATCCTTTCCGACGACTTCCTGAACGAATTGCGCAGGCGGCACGCGGAAAAGCGCAAGGGCGAGTTCGTCGTCAACTTCACGCTGCCCAGGTCGCTCCGCTCGGAAAAGACAGAAGCGCTCGTGAGGAAAAGGATAAAGGACTACTTCAAGGGCAGGCTCAGGGAGGTCGGGAAGGACCGGAAGGACAAGCTGAGGAAGGGGGCCCTGCGGCTTCTTGTGGGCGTGGTCATATCGCTTTCACTGATCGCGTTCCCTCAACTGGACGTCGTCCCCGTGCTCACCATCTTTTCCGTGCTCATATGGTACGTCCTGTGGTCCGGTTTCGAGGAGATTTTCGAGGTCTCGAGCAGGCTGAAAAGGAAGCAGTTATTCTACGAGAAGTTCCTGCGGGCGGAATACAACTTCATGGACCAGGAAGAGATCGTCCGCTCGATAACCACCAGTTCAAGCTACCGGTGAGACTCCAGGAAATTCTTCAGTATGGCCTCGCCGTGTTCCGTGTGCCACACTTCCGGATGGAACTGCACGCCGTAGACCGGCAGCTTCCCGTGCCTCATGGCCTCGACGGCGCACGTGTCGGAGTGCGCGAGCCTCACGAAGCCGGCAGGGACTTCTTTGGCCTGGTCGAAGTGCGACACCCAGGCGCGGAATTTCTTCGGCACGCCCCTGAACAGGACGTCCGCGTCGTCGACTTCTATGTCGCACATGCCGTATTCAGCGCTCGCTCCCTTCTCCACCTTCGCGCCCCAGGTGTGTGCTATCATCTGGTGGCCGTAGCATATGCCGAGCAGCGGCATGCGGAGCGCCCCGTCGCGTATCTTCGCGCATATCATGGAGCTCAGGTTGGGCGGGTCGCTGTAGACCGAGCTCGGCCCGCCGGAAAGTATTATGCGCGATACGCCCTCGCGCAGCATGTCCTCCACCTTGCCGTAGTCAGCCTTGCTGTATAGCATGTCGGCGTCGTAGCCCAGCTCCCTGCAGCCCCGCTTGATGAGATGGGTGTACTGTGAGCCGTTGTCGATGATGAGGAACATGGTTTCAATTTCCGGCGAGGAGATTTTAAATATAGGCATGCTCCGTGCCAAAGGTTTTTATACCCTCTTTAACATATAGTAACACACTCCCAAGCTATGTGCTAGAGGTGGATGTCAAAATGAAACTCTTATCCCATGGTCAGGCTGCAAGTAAGCCTGGCGTTCAGTCCCAGCCGCGCCACAACCGGGGTCTCTGCACGTTCGGAGCCGCCGCAGGCGTGCTTCTCTCAGTGCCCTTGATGGCCGGGCCGATGAACCAGGCCAGCGCGCAGGATGCGCAGGATAGCCTCGTGCAGTATGTATCGACGCCCCTCGGCAAGGCCTTCCGTGTGAAAGGTGATACGACGCTATATTACATGTCACGCGGGTACGTATTCAAAACGGATACGACTT
>CAYZNP010000096.1:0-3340 GCA_964479815.1 Microcaldota archaeon | reverse complement strand
GCGAAAGCAGAGGGCTACAAGACGCTTGTTGTCGCCCAGAAGGGCAGGGAAAAGACATATCTCGGCCCCTACAAGACAAGGACACGCGCCGGAAAGGAAATCGGCGTGGTCGACGAATTGCTGCTGCTCAACAACTTCACCGACATAGTAAGCAAAGAGAGCCAGGATTTCCTGGCGAAGCGCGATTGCGTCTTCGTCCCCAACCGCTCCTTCGCTGTCTACGTCGGCTACGATGCCATAGAGAAGAGGTTCAACGTCCCTGTCTTCGGGAACAAGTTCCTGCTGAGGGCGGAGGAGCGCGATGCCCAGAAGAACCAGTATTATCTCATGAAGAGGGCGGGCATACGCATGCCGAAGCAGTTCCGGTCGCCAAAGGACATAGACCGGCTTTCCATAGTCAAGGTGAGCGAGGCAGAGCGCACCTATGAGCGCGCCTTTTTCCTGGCAAGGAATTACAGCGAGTATCTGGAGCGCAGCAAGGAGCTGATAAAGGTAGGCAAGATAAGCAGCATGCAGCTGGAGAAGGCGAAGATAGAGGAGTACATAGTCGGCGCGCAGTTCAACCTCAACTTCTTCTACTCGCCCATACACAACGAGCTGGAACTCCTGGGCATCGACATGAGGCGCCAGACCAACATGGATGGCTACCTCAGGATGCCTGCGGATGTGCAATTGGAATTGCTGAAGGTCAGGCAGCCCTCGACTATAGAGATAGGACACGTCGCATGCACGCTGCGCGAATCACTACTGGAGCAGGTTTTCGACCTGGGCGAGAAGTTCGTCCGTGCAGTGCAGGGGGAGTACAAAAAGGGGCTCATCGGGCCGTTCGCACTGCAGGGTGCTTTCGTGGAGGAGGGAACGGAGGAGTTCGTGTGCTTCGACGTATCGCTGCGCATGCCTGGCTCTCCAGGAACACGCTTCACGCCGTATTCCGGCTATCTTCTCAGGGAGAACGTGAGCTTCGGGAGAAGGGTAGCGATGGAGATAAAAGAGGCGGAAAAACAGGGAAGGATGGGCGAAATCACTTCTTGACCCCCAGCCACTAATAGTAGCTAGGGGTCTCGGAGTTTCCCAGGATAAACGCGCTCAGCATCTTCGTCGCCTTGCGGGGCTTATCCACGCTTATGGCGTAGATGGAGTCTTCAGCATCGCTGGAAAGGGGGTTTAGTTCCATTACCTGCACCTTCTCCCCTTCCAGCATGTCAGTTATCTCCTCCACTGCGTCGTTGGCTATTTTGATTATGATGGAATCGAGGCTGGTGGTCTTGAAGCCATTGCACTGCAGCACGTCAGACGCGCGCTTCGGGTCCTTGACTTCCATGGATATCACTGCCTTGCCACCAACTACGTCCACGGACAGGCCGTCAATGTTTATGGACGACTTGCCCAGGATGTAGGAGATGTCTGCCAAGAGGCCAACCCTATCATCTGATACAATGGTTACTGATTTCATTTTACCACCTTTATTATAACAACCTCACGAGATCGGTGCTGATTGTTTCCAGCACCCGGAAAGTCCTGTAACTCTCGGTCGTGCCGGCCATGAATGCCCGGACCTTGACCCTGGTGAACGTTTTGAGCAGCTCAATCTTGTCCGTGCGGGTGAGCGATACGCCATCCACGGCGACAAGGTCCTTGAGCTGTGCGGCTGCATCGACCATGAGGTCGAATTTCGATGCGTCATCGTACGCCGCAGTCTCCAGTGTAGAGGTCAGCTCCAGGAGTTTTTTCTTTGATGAATGTTTTTTGCCAACCGACATAACCATGCTCCTCCGCCAAAAGGGATATGCATTATTAGATATTTATATGTTTCGCGGTTTTTTGTGTGGAAATGCTCCTTTTGTTTATAAATATTGTGCATAGAAACACGTTATTTCAGTTACGCTGTGGGAAACAACAGTAAGCGGGAGCAATGTTTACGCTCTGACAGGGGCTTTGAAGGGGGAGGGGCTCCCCTAAGGGAGGAGCAGATAACGATGCGCGGTCAGCAGATATAAACCTTAGTAACAGAAATAATAGCATGAAAACGATTGTGGCCCTGGCATTAGCCATGGTTCTGCTTCTCGGATGCACGCAACCGGGGGGTGGCAGTAACGCTGCCGGCACCACCAAAAACACCACCGCAGCGGCCGCACCGGCAGGCAATGGCACGATCACCCCAGCCCCCACGGAAAACACCACCGGCGTCATGATGGCGGACTATAAGTTCCCGGAATTGCCTGAGTACGATTTCTCGAACACGACGACGCCCAACGGCACGCTCATCGTCTATTATTTCCATTCAGCCAGCTGTTCTGCCTGCCAGGCATTGCAGCCGGAGATAGACAGGCTCGAGGCGAACTACCAGGACGCCGTATGGTTAGATTACGACATCACGACCCAGAACGGCAGATACGCCTACGACGATTTCGCAGCCCAGCTCAACCTCAGCCCGGCGGAAGAGATGGTGCCCCAGGTGCTCGTGAACGGCACCGTGATAACCGACAGGTTCCACATCAACGATACGCTGGAGGGCATGATAAAGAACTTCACTGCACGGTAATACCATGAGAATAGTCCACTTCGACCGCAAGACCGGCGAGATGAAAGTGCAGCCGGATACGCTCGACGACCTCTGGCACCTGGAGAAGGTAATCGCCCCTGGGGACGCTGTTGAGGCGCACAGCCTCAGGACCTACAGGGTCGGGACCAGGGAGGAGAAGAAGTCCGTGACGATACGGGTGAAGGCGGAAAGGGTGGAGTTCGCGAAGAACGCCAACCGCCTGCGCGTGCTCGGCCCGATAACCTGGGGCGAGCCGGATGATTACATACAGCTGGGCAAATACCACACCATAGAGATTGAGCCAGGCGAGCGGCTGAAGATAACGAAGCAGTGGAAGAACCACGAGATAAAGCGGCTGCAGGACGCCGAGAAGGAAAGCAAGAAGCCGCGGATACGCATAATCGTCCTTGACGAGGAGAAGGCGCTCACCGGATTCCTCAGGGCTTCGGGCGTGGATTATGGCCCTGAGTTCTACAGCTCCGGCAGCAAAAGGGACGAGAAGTACGAGAAAACGAAGCTGGAATACTTTGGAACCCTGATGGCGGAGATTGAGCGGCACCCTGAGAAATATGTAGTCGCAGGGCCAGGGTTCGCGAAGGACAACCTGAAGGACTTCATCGCTAAAAGGAAGCCAGAGCTGCTGAAGCGCATCGTGTTCGAATCGGTCAGCTACGCCGAGCGGAGCGGGGTGAACGAGCTGTTCGCCAACGGCATCATCGAGCGCATAATGGGCGAGGAACGCTCTGCGAACGAGATGAAGCTGGTGGAGGAGCTGCTCGCCCACGTGTACAAGGACAC
>CAYZNP010000095.1:0-3388 GCA_964479815.1 Microcaldota archaeon | reverse complement strand
TTCTCTTCGTCCTTATCATGACGAAGGCCGGTATGCGCCTTATCTTCCTGCCCGCCTTGGCGAGCCTCATCTTCTTTTTCAGACTTTTCCTGCCCATATGATCACTTCTTGTGGAATGTTATCGTCGTTTCGGTTTCCGTCTGCCCCTTCACGGCCCTGAGCACCGCGAGCAGCTCGCTCTCGGTGAGTTTCCGGCCGGCCCGCTTGTAGACCGCGACCACGTGCCTCGCCGCCGTGATGAACAGCTCCTTGTTGGCGTGCGAGACGTTCATCATGCGCTCGTAGGCGCCCTCCTCGAGCGCGATCCGGAGCGTCGCTTTTATTTGCTCCTCTGCCTTCCGCGCCTCGAGTCTTTTCCTGCGGGCCTCATCAAGCCCTTCTTCCTCTTCCATGTCAGCCGCTCTCTTTCGCCGCGCTGTCCAGGAGCTTCCTCCCTTTCGGCGAGATTGTCCTGCCTACCTTCTGCTTTATCAGCAGGCCTGCCCTCTCGAGCTCCTGCATCGCCTTCCTGATGGTGGAGCCGCCGGATGCCGAGTGCGCGGCTGGCTTCACGCCCCTGCGCTTGCGGCCGCCGTAGTGCCTTCTCAGCCTGTTGATGCCGACCGTTCCGTTCACGTATGCCTGCCTCAGTATGGAGGCGCAGCGCGTGTACCAGAAGTCCTCCTGGATAGGAGGCCTCTGTGCGTGCGGCCCTGTCTTCACCAGCCCGACGAACGCCGGCTTCGCCAGCTTCATCCCCCTCAGCTTCTCAGCTGCCTTGGCTATGAGCTTGTTTGGTTCAACATCAAATACCGTAACCATTCATACACCTCGCTATCGCGACGTAAAATTTGAACGATTTGCAGAGGGAATTATGAACAAATCGTATTTAAAGGTATCAGTCTGCGCTATCTGTCGGCATAGGCCAGGCCGGCGGCTTCCTTCTTCCGTGGCACCATCGCCAGCTCAGGTGCCGGCCTGGAATACCAGGCCCAGTATTTCCTTACTGCCGTGGCATACTGTGCCTTCGTGTCCGTGCCGTTGTAGTCCTCCACGGACCTGCGGTGATAGCTGATGAGGGTCGGCTTCACGCCCGGCGCGAAATCAAGCGCTCCTTTGCCATTATTATTCATGCAATACTTATACCTGTAAGTGAGCGCGCCTGCTATGATGTTCATGGTTATGTCGCCCTGCATCTTCCCGCTGACCTTGGTCGCGTGGAACAGGCCTGCCATCATCGTCTTCGCGTTTTCGAAGCTCTCCTTCTCAGGCAGCACAAGCTTCATGACATTGCGGAGTTCAGCCTCAGCCGCCGCCTTCTCGGCATTCACGGCCTTGTCCAGCTCCTTCCTGGACAGGGTCTTCCCTGATTTCTTCGCCTCCGCCTCTATCCTGCGATAGGCTGCCTGGACGAAGCGCGGATTGTCCCATGCCAGCAGGGTGAACAGCGGGCTGTCGCCGGTGAGCTGGCATATGCCCCGGTTCTTTGTCACGTCGTTGTAATAGTTATGGTCCATCCGCGTCTCCTGCGTCATGATGGCGAGCAGGGTGTTCCTCCCCACCCCTGTCAGCTGCTCTATGGCATCTGAAAGCACAGCCACCATGGTGAGATAGCCCTCGGACAGGTTCGGCCTTATGTTCTTGTCGCGCGAGGCAATCATCATGTCAGCGTTCTTCCGGACCTTTTCCCAGTTGATGTTCGCAGCCACCTCATCCGCCTTCGCCTTCCATCCCTCCCTGTAGAAGAACACGCACGCTATGCCTATGGACTTTTCCGCGTATTCCTGGTAGATGCCCAGGTTGACGTCTTCAGGCGCCTTGAGCTTCACATCATTCTTTTTCGCGGCGTAGTCGTTCTCAAGCGGTTTCTGGAAAACCGAGGCCATGCTGTTGAACGCATCGGCGCGGGTGTCGAGCCAGTAGCGTATCTGGGCGGACTCGAAATCCATGCGCTGCGCCTTCCGGGCCATCTCCAGCGGCTTCTGCATGCCACTGGCAATCGGTTCAGGCGCTTTTTCCTGGATGGTGATCCCCATGCAATAACATCGCGGTTCTCTATTAATAATCTTGCGAACAAATGCCCCCTCATGCGCATTTCAAAATCATCCTATGAAGGAGTGCTCCTAATAGACAACAGCTTCGCCACGCCAAGCGCGGACCCGGGCAGGAAAGTATACAATGAGCGGCTATCCAAGGCTGACGGCAAGGAATACCGCATCTGGGACCCGTTCCGCAGCAAGCTCTGCGGTGCCATGCGGAAGGGGTTGAAGAGCTTCCCGTTCGTGCCCGGCAGCAAGACGCTCTACCTGGGCGCGTCCACAGGCACGACCATATCGCACCTTTCGGACATCGTGGGCGGCGATGGAGAGCTATTCGCAGTGGAGATAGCGCCGCAGTGCATGAAGTCGCTCATCGCGCTGTCCGAGCGGCGGCAGAACATAATCCCGATACATGCGGACGCGCGCCAGCCGCAGGAATACGAGGAAGTCGGGCAGGTGGACGCCATATACCAGGACGTCGCCCAGCCTGACCAGGACGACATACTGATCAAGAATGCGCGGATGTTCCTGAAACCTGGCGGTGTCGCCATGATATGCATAAAGAGCCAGAGCATAGACGTGACAAAGGACCCGAAGCTCGTTTTCGACGCGGTCGTGAAGAAGCTCGAGACTGCGTTCGATGTGCTGGAGAAAATCCGCCTGGAGCCGTTCGACAAGGACCATCTTTTCGTCGTTTTGAAGTTCAGGGGATGAACGGCTAGCTGATGGTTATCGGCAGTTTCTTGTTGATGTCGAACGACATCTGCAGGTCGAGCGACGACTCCAGCCTCCATTTTATTGGCGGCGGGCCGCCGATGGTGAAGCTCAGGGGGCCCAGGTCCACGTTCGTGCCGGTTGGCATCGGCAGGTCCGGCACCTCTATCGAGAATTCGTAGGTGCTCTGGCCCGCAGGGTATTCCTTCTCCTCGCCGAGCCTCAGGGGGGACGAGAACACGGTCTCCGTGTGCCTTGTCCTGCGACCCCTGGAATCGCGCCTCCAGGTCTCCCTTTCGGCTATGAGCGCTATCCTCAGCCCCCTTGCCTTTTTCGGCTGGTTGAGGTTCAGTATCACTTTCCCTGTTATCGCCTCGCCGCGCTGGAACGCGGTCTTTCCGACGACTATGTCTATGCTTCCTTCCCCTATGCCAAACACCATATTCAGACCAACTCCTCGGCCTTGAAGAGCCGCTCGCAGTAGTGGCAGCGGTAGCCGTCCCTGTCTATGGTGAAGAACCGCTCCACGTTCTCCCCGCTTATGCAATTGGGGTTGGGGCATTTCCCGTGGCCGTGCACTTCCTTCGGCAGGCTCACCTGATATTTCTTCTCCAGCTTCCCGCCCTTTATTATGTTGATTGTCGCGGTGGGCGACA
>CAYZNP010000094.1:0-3430 GCA_964479815.1 Microcaldota archaeon | reverse complement strand
TGCCGAGCGCGTTCTTGCCGACCAGGCCCAGTATCTCGCCCTTCTTTATCTCCCCCGCATCGCTGTGGAACTTGAATTCCGGGAACTTCTTCGCCATGACGCCGTATTTCAGCAGCGCAGGAGACCTCAGCGCCTCCTCGCTGTGCCTGCTGAACGATATCTCGTAGGGCCTGAAGCGGATGTTCTCCTCCTTGAGGTATCCGCCGATGTATTCGTTGATTCCGGCGCGCATGTTCTTGATGCGGGAGACGATGCCGTAGACGTTCTCCTCGCCGTAGACAAGGTAGACGTAGGTGCTGACGTAATCCAGTATGGTGAGGTCGTGCTCTGCCATGATGACGCTCTTCTTCTCCGCCAGGTCCTTGAGTATGACCGCGGCGCGGAGCCGTTCCTCGATGTCAAGGTAGTTCGTCACTTCGTCGAAATAGTACATGTCCGCGTCCTTGAGCCATGCGACCGCTATGGCCACCTTCTGCAGCTCGCCTCCTGAGAGGTGCGCGACCTTGCGGCCGGTTATCTCCTGCAGGCCGAATAATGCGATGGCATCCTTCACCCTCTGCTTTCCGGCAGCTGTGGCCAGGAGCTTTTCCACGTCGCCTTTGAAAACGTCCTTTATCCTGTCTATGTTCTGCGGCTTGACGCTGACGCGGAGCGATTCCGCTGCCTTGACGAAATAGCGGCGCGTCTCCAGCGGCAGCCGTCCGGCTATCTCCGTGTCCGACAATTCCTTGCTGAAAATCGCGAAATTAGGCTTCACCTGCCTGCTGAGCAGCTTTATCGCAGTGGTTTTTCCTATGCCGTTCTTGCCGACTATGGACACTGCGCCGCCTTCCATGGGAAGAGGGAGGCCGTAGAGCCTGAAGGTGTTCACGCCGTACTGGTAGACCGGGTTGTCCAGCTCTGCGACGAGGTTTATGACCGAGATGCACTTGACCGGGCATTTCTTGACGCACAGCCCGCAGCCTATGCACAGGGGTTCGGATATCGCCGGAAAGGGCGTATCCTTCTCTGTGATGATGCATTCCTCGCCCATGCGGTTGGGCGGGCAGACCTTCTCGCAGACGTAGCCGCACCGTATGTTTATGCACACGTCGCGGTCTATGACTGCCACTCTCGTCGTCATGATAATCAGAAAACTATTTATCGGTAGAGATTAAAAGGAAGAAGTGTCGCCCCGCAGGCTCTTCTTCGCACCGCGGTCCTCGAGAAACTCGATGATGTCCAGGAGGATATCTACATTGCCGCTTTGCCGTTGCATGAGGCTCTTCTCATTTTGCATGCTGAGGAGGTGACGGGTGCGGCCCAGCGCGGTCCATCCCTCTACAACGGTGTCCGGGTCTACTCCCATACGGAAAACCTCCCTGACCTTCCCCTTGTCTACTTCATCTATGGCCTTGAGCAGCTCTCTTGCCCGCTCTTCCATGCTTTTCTCAGGAGCCGCTCCATCCGGCTCGCCCCGTACATCATTCTTCGCGCCACGGTCCTCGAGAAACACCTTGATGTCCACCCAACTATCCACCATCCTGATTCGCTGTTGCCCGTAGCCCTTGCGTTCTTCCGTTTCAATCAGGTGGTTGACGCGGCCCAGCGCGGTCCATCCCTCTACAACGGTGTCCGGATTCACTCTCGCCCTGAGAATCCCTCTGACCCTGCCCACGTCTGCTTCATCTATGGCCTTGAGCAGCTCTCTTGCCCGCTCTTCCATGCTTTTCTCGGGCGTCGCTCCGCGCGCCACGAGCAAAGCTATAATCCGTTCATACGCGGGCCGTTCATTCTCCGTTACGTGGTCCCTGCTGTAAGTCGCGATGTCCATCGCGCTCCATCCATTGATGCGCGAATCCGGCTTCGCTCCGCCATCAAGCGCGTGGACGACGAGGTCGTAGTCGCAGGTGCGTATCGCTGTATGCAGGTGCTTCTCGACCTCTGCCTGGAAAATCTCATGCTGCTTCTGCAAGGTCGCTTTGAATGCCCGTTTGGAATTCGTTTTCGCCAGCCGTTCGATGTCCTTCGGCGTCATGAACTTCGGGTTTTGCATGTCAATATGCCCCGTATCTCGTCAGCAGGTCTATCACCTGCCAGTTCTTGTGCACGTGCATCCTCGCCCAGTCGCGGGCGTCTATCCCATCGTCATCCTTGGTGCGGACGTACTCCCGCAGGCCGCCATCGCCATAGGCGCTTTTCGCGAGCCGCAGAATGGCGAGCACGTTGTTCGCCCTGCCCCGGAACGATTCCTCGATGAGCGGCGTACACCCCTTCATGTCGCGCTGCTTCAGCCACTTTGCGGCGATGCGCGGTGCGATGTCAGGCACGGTGCCGGGCCGGCTCCAGTATGGCTGGACGTGCGGTCTGCTCATGCATCCTATAGTGATTAGAAATGCTTAAAAAAGGAAGTTTGGCTGTGGGTTCCGGTCCGGCGCGCTATATGAATATCGCAGTGCTTGTTTCGATGCGGTTTCCCTGCTCGCCCTGCAGCTCCTTGAACATCGCTATCCTGAAGCCGTGGAGCTCCTGCTTGAACCCGTGCCCTGCGAAAACGGAGCCGTTGCCGTTCTTGTTGATCACCATGGTCTCGTTGATGCCCAGCTCGTCCGCCCGCGCGGCCACGCTGCCCGCCAGCGCGGATTCCGCTCTCTCGACAACCGCATAGAGGTTTCTGAGCTCGGCCAGCCGCTTTGAATATACGGAAAGGAATGCCATACCGATTATATCCCCTCCAGCGTACTCCCTGTAGACGAACGCGTTGCCCTCTTTCATGTCGCTTAGGACCTCGGCGTTGCTTCTGGGGATGAGCTTGCCTTCGTTTTCACCCTTGTCCATGAGGCTGTGCAGCCGGCATATGTCATGCATGGTCGCGTTCTCCACCGTCGGCCCCGGTTTCGCGCTGGTTGCGCCGTTCTTCCTGAACAGCGCGGTCTGGAAGCCGCTGCGCCGGCTGAAGCCGCATTTGGCGAAAAATGCCTCGTTGTCCTGCCTGGTTATCGCAAGGACCTCCTTTATCCCGAGGTTCTGCGCCGTGGCGAGCGCGCTTCCTATGAGCGCCTGGCCCTTGCCGTTGCCCCGGTGATCCGAGCCCACGTAGAAGCTTCTTATCTCTGCGAGCGCAGTGGAATAGACCGAAAGGAAAGCCATGCCGGCCAAGCCGCTTCCATGCCTGTAAACGAAGCCGCCGCCCATTTTTATGTCCGCGGCGACCTCGCACTCGCTTCTGGGGAGGAGATTGCCTTCCTGCGCCCCCTTGGTTATGAGCTTCATCACCGCCGGGAGGTCCTTCATGCTCGCTATGGCTACATTCTCATGGAGCGGAAGCTGGGACGCGCCGAAAGGCGTCTTACCCGGCTTTACCTGCTTTTCAGCAGTCCTCCTGTCTATCATGTGCATGGGCATGGCTGGCGCTGATTCGGTATTTAAAAATTGCGGAATAAATGTTACA
>CAYZNP010000093.1:0-3459 GCA_964479815.1 Microcaldota archaeon | reverse complement strand
CATGCTTCTTCTTGGCTGCACACTAGGGGGTCAGCAGCAGCAGGGTGCCAACCAGACGACGCCGGAAAACCAGGCGCCGGTAGTGAAAACGCCTTCGTTCGCCATCTCAAGCCCGACATCGGGCCAGGTCGTAACCATAGACGGTGAGAGGGGAGACGTGACGCTGAGCCTGAGCATCCAGAACCTCATCCTCAAGGCGCCTGGAGGAGCCGCCAAGGCAGGAGAGGGCCACTTCAGGGTGACCGTCGATGCCAACCAGCCCGTGACGGTGACTTCGAGGAGCTACGTCATGACCGGGCTCGCGCCCGGCTCGCACACGGTGAAGGTGGAGCTGCTCAACAACGACAACATGAAATACGTCCCGTCCATAGAGAAGACTGTGACGTTCACGGTTGAGAAGGCGAAGCCGCAGCAGTACGTCCCGCAGAACTACAACGTGACCATGAACAACCTCGCCTACACCCCGTCCGACATAACCGCCAAGGTCGGCGACACCATAACCTTCTTCAACGCCGGGAGCTTCCCCCTGTCAGCAACGTGCTTCATTGACGGGAAGCAGGTGTTCGACACGAAGGTCATCGCGTTCAACCAGATGGCGCAGGTGACGCTGGACCGCGAGATGGACTGCACGTATTATTCCACCACGCAGCGCTCGGTCACCGGCCATGTGCTCGTGCAGAGCAACAGCACCGGCTGAAGCAGCTTTCTTTATTTTTATTTTCTCTTCTTCCAGAATCAGCTATTCCTCGGCCTCGAAGAGC
Organism: Microcaldota archaeon; assembly: GCA_964479815.1. Taxonomy (GTDB): domain Archaea; phylum Micrarchaeota; class Micrarchaeia; order Anstonellales; family Bilamarchaeaceae; genus Bilamarchaeum. The sequence goes on along the minus strand of CAYZNP010000093.1, from coordinate 2,698 downwards.
TTCCTCTGCTTCAGGTTGTCCAGGGTCTTCCAGCGCTCGCGTATGAACGGCTTCAGGATCTCCAGCTTTCCCTTGTCCTTCAGCGCGGCGATGGTCTTCTGGTCCGAGGGATAGCCGCTGCCGAAGTCGCACGTCGCCGCCTTTATCTCCTCGATTTTCCTGTCGCGGATAATCTTGGCGCAGATGGACGCCGCGGCTACGATGGGGTATTTCTCATCGGCCTTGTGCTCGGCCTCGAAACGCTTTATGCCGAACTTCTCCATGCGCCTGCGGAACGTCCATGCATACCGGTCAGGCATGTCTATCATGATGTCGCTGCTCTCGTCCAGCTTCTTCATCAGGTCCGCCATGACCCTGGCCTCGATGTCGTTGAGCGACATCTTCTTCATGAACTTGTTCAAATCAGCGGCGCTTATCTCCATCCAGCGGAAGGTGCAGAATGCCCTGAGCTTCCCGTAGGCCTCTTCCCTCTGGGCCGCAGTGAGCTGTTTCGAGTCCTTGGAGGCGAGTTTCTTGAGAAGCTTCTCGTCCTCCCTCCTGCAAAAAGCGCAGCAGACGACAAGCGGGCCGAGCACCGGCCCGCGCCCCGCTTCGTCAATGCCTGCGATATAGGAAAACATAAAAATTAGTAAGACATGTTCCTCTTTTCGACGATGATGAAGTCGCCGACCGCGAGGACGCTTTCGTAGGCGACATTCACCATGCCGTCTTCGCGCTTCATCTTGGAGGCGGTCTCGCTGTCCGGGTTGGGCTCTATTATGAGAGTCTCGATCTTCCCGCTGACCTCATTGACATTTATGTCCACCAGCCTTCCGAAGTCCTCACCATCGTTGGTCACAATCTTTTTCCCAGAGAGTTGCCTTGCTATAAGATACTTAGCCATTCAATCACCGTTGGATGAACGTCGTTCACCTTTACACGGGATATGCGGTTTAAATTTATAAAGTTATGGTTGCGCGGCTCAGTAGTTGAAATCGAGGGTGCGCAGCCGGCCGTACTTCATTTCATACACCGGGACGAGCGCTGGCGTTGGCACGTGGCCCTGCTTGACCTGGAAATCGGTCCGGTCCTGGAACGTGCCTGAATTTATCACCAGCGTGCCGCGGTACTGGGTGTAGCCGTTCTTGTGCACATGGCCGCAGTGGAACACGTCCGGCGGCTCGTCTATCACCATGTAATCGATGTTCTCAGGTATTATCAGGTTGCCGCCGTATATGGGCGAGAGGTGGCGCCTCCTGAGATGCTCCGTCATCACCTTTTCCGGATGGGCGTAGGACGTCCCTGGTATGCTGGCTATCAGGGAGTCTATGGACGTGCCATGGTAGACAAGGTGCTTCACGCCCTCCAGCGAGAGGGATGTCGGGTTGCCGACAAGTGTGATGTCAGAGGAGACCAGGTCCTTGCCCAGGGCCGGCTGCGGCTCGCCGCGGCGGACCGCGTCGTGGTTGCCAGGCGCGGCTATCACCTCGACGTAGTCCGGCAGGCTTTCGATGAAATCGTCGAACATGGAATACTGCTGGTGGATGTCCTTCAGGAGAAGGTCCTTCTCCTGGTTCGGGTAGATGCCTATGCCGTCGACTATGTCGCCGGCGATGACGACGTATTTCACCTTCCCTGCCAGGTCCTTCGCCTCTCCCCGCCCGTGCAGCCATTCAACGAACGAGTCTAGCTTCTTCTCAAGGAAATGCCGGCTGCCGAAATGGATGTCCGACAGGTATGCGGTGGCCACGTCGTTCTCGGAGCGCTTCTTCTCGCGCACCACCGGCAGGTCAGGCCATTCTATCTCCTCTGCTATGATATAAGGCTCGAGCACCTTGCCGGTTATCGCGATGACGTCGTCAAAAAGCACCCCGCGCGCCTTTTCCGGCAGCTTCTCGTTGAACTTGGAGGAGGAAACGACCACCTTGAAAGAGCCGGTGAGGTCCTCGACCTCGAAAAGCAGGTTGCCCTTCTTGGTCTCCTTCTTGTCCGAGACTATGACGATGACGCGGACGCGCTCGTTCAGGCGCTTCCTGACGTCCGCCAGGTCCGTCTGGACGGAGCCGTTCCTGCGGAGCATGCGCGACAGGCGCTCGTAGCGGTTGCGGAAGTAGCTGATGAAGTTCTCCACCTCGCCCTTGGTGCGCGACTTGCCTGTCACGTCAAGGGTGTGGTTGAGCTTTATGTCAGCTGAGAATTCCCTGGCGAGCGGGGCGAAGGAGTCCGGATGGATGACCTCCACCTGCAGGGAGGGCGTTGGCGGGCTGAGAAGCGATTCTATATCCTCCCTGGAGACCAGCGGCTTCTGGAGCGCGATTATCCTTTCTATCAGCTCGTGCTCAGGGGGCTTTGATTTGAGGAGCTCTTCTGCCTCGACGGTTACCCTCACGCCCTTTTCCGCGAGTTCGTCGAGCATGCCATCATGCCAGCGATTCCAGGGCGCTCATTATGGCCCAGATCTGCGTCCGCGCGTGGGCGGGCATGTTGATGTCGTCGCTGATGGACTCTATGAGATAGATGGCGGCGCTGACCTTGACGCCCTTGTCGTCGCTGCTGTCCAGGCGGCCTTTCGCCTCCGAGAGCGCCTTGCGGATGTTTTTTGGGATCGTAGTATCGTTCACCAGGGTGTCCACCATATCGCTTATGTCCTTTATGTCCATGACAATCACCGTGTGAAAAAATCAGCTTCCTGATGTAATGTTGAGGGCAAGATATTAAA
>CAYZNP010000092.1:0-3473 GCA_964479815.1 Microcaldota archaeon | reverse complement strand
CTATGATGCTGGCCATGCTGTCGGCCACGCCCTCCACGAGCCCGACCAGCTCCTTTCCCGCACCGAGGACGAGTGTCAGGAACAGCGCTATGTTCGGGAAGATCATCTCGCTGGATACGTCCGTGAAGAAGCTGACTAGGCCGAGTATTATTACGTCCTTGCTGATCTTCTTTTCTTTGCCTTCAGCCATGATTTATCCCATGCAGCGAGCAGTTAAAATCCTATCCGGCTAATTAGATGCAATCTTATTCCATCAAAGTTGGTCGCTATGGACGTTGACAAGAACGAGCTGAGGAAGCAGTTCGCAGCCGAATGGGAGAAGCACTACAAGCTCGACGTGCTGCTCCAGCGTGGCTACATCCGGCAGAAATGCAAGAAATGCTCGCGCATGTTCTGGGCAAAGGGAAAGCGCGAGATGTGCGGCGACGCCTCATGCATCGGCTACCAGTTCATCGGCAGCACGCCTGTGAAGAAGAAGCTGGACTACGTCGGCACCTGGAAGGCGATAGAGAAATACTTCACAGGCACAGGCCACGGCTACGTCAGGCCGTATCCGACCGTTGCACGCTGGCGCGACGACCTCTACTTCACCATCGCGTCAATCAACGACTTCCAGCCGTACGTCGTTAATGGCGAGCTTGACCCGCCGCACAACCCGCTCATCGTGCCCCAGCCGTGCATACGGTTCTCTGACATCAGCAACGTGGGCGTGAGCGGCAGGCACTACACGAACTTCGTCATGGTCGGCCAGCACGCCTTCAACACGAAGAAGACAGGATTATTCTACTGGAAGGAGCAGGCGCTCACGCACGACCTGGAATACCTGAAGGCGCTGGGCATACCAGAAGACGAAATCATATTCCAGGAGGACGTCTGGGCAGGCGGAGGCAACTTCGGCCCGTCCATAGAATACTTCTGCCGGGGCCTTGAGCTGGGCAACTGCGTTTTCATGCAGTACGAGGTCACGCCCCACGGCCCGAAGGAATTGAGCACCAAGGTCATCGACATGGGCGCCGGCCTGAGCAGGCTCGCATGGATAACGTCCGGCGAGCCGACAAGCTACGAGGTCGTGTTCGGCCCGGTCATAGAAGGCATGAAAAAGAAGGCAGGTGTGAAGGTGGACAAGGACCTGTTCACCCGCTTCGCGAAGATATCCGGCAGCCTGAACGAGGACGAAGTGGGCGACCTGGAGAAGGAGAAGGCGCGCATCGCAGCTGTCCTCGGCATAAGCAAAAAGGAGCTCTTCGAGACGCTGGAGCCGCTGCAGGCGCTCTATGCTTCCGCGGACCACCTCTGCACCCTGCTTTTCACGGTTACGGACGGCATGCTGCCCAGCAACTCCGGCGGCGGCTACAACCTGCGTATGCTGCTCCGCAGGACGTTCGGTTTCCAGGAGCGCTACGGCTACGACCTGGACTACGGGAAAATCATAGAGGGCCATGCCGACTATCTCAATTACATATTCCCGCACCTCAAAAGCGGCGTCAAGACGACCGTGGACGTCATCGCAGAGGAGGAGAAGCGCTACCGCGCCACAAAGGAGAAGGCGAAAACCATCGTGCTCAACATGGTCAAGAAGGCAAAGGGCACGACGGAAGCAGGCGCAAGGGCTGACAGGCCTGCACAAGGCAGGATAGGGAAGAACGAGCTAATCACCCTCTACAAGAGCCAGGGAATCCCGCCCGAGGCGGTCATAGAGGTCGCTTCCGAGAACGGCGTGCAGGTTGAGATGCCAGGCAACTTCTACCAGCTCGTCAAGGAAGGCGAGGGCGAGGCAGCATCGCCAGAGAAAGGCCCGTCCGTGAAAGTGCTCTTCTCGGACATAGCTGCGCTTCCCAGGACCGTGGCCATGTACTACTCGCGGGAGAGCAGGTTCAGGGCGAAAATCCTCGGCATCGTGCATGGCAAATACGTCGTGCTTGACCAGACCGCATTCTACCCTGAGGGCGGAGGCCAGGTCGCTGACACAGGAACGCTCAACGGGGTGAAGGTCACCCAGGTGCTCCGCCAGGGAGGAGTGGTGCTCCACGAAGTCGCAGACGCGTCAAAGTTCAGGGCTGGCACTATCGCAGACGGCGTCGTAGACCTCGCCCGCCGCATGACAATCGCGCGCCACCACACCGCAGCGCACATGCTCAACGCGGCCTGTAGGGCCATCCTCGGCCCTCACGTGTGGCAGGGCGGCTCCTACAAGGGAGAGGACAAGGCGCACCTGGACATCACGCACTACCGCCGGATTACCAACGACGAACTGGCGAAAATAGAGCAGAAGGTCAACGAATACGTTATGGCCAATCTGCCCGTCGTCACGGAAGTGCTGCCCCGCAACGTTGCTGAGTCCAAATACGGTTTCATGATATACCAGGGCGGCGCGGTGCCTGGCAAGGAATTGCGCATAGTCAGCGTCGGCGACATAGACCATGAGGCATGCGGCGGCACGCACACCATGCTAACCAGCACAGGCGAAATCGGCTGCTTCAAGATTGTACGGCGTGATTCCGTCCGTGACGGAGTGGAGCGCATAGAATACAAGTGCGGCTCGGTAGCGGTGGCCTACATGCAGGAGCGCGAAAGGATGCTGCACGAGGCGAGCGACGTGGTGAGCGTCTCCGAAGGCGAGCTGGTGCGGACGGTGGAGCGCTTCTTCAGCGAATGGAAGTCGCAGAGGAAGAAGATAGAGGAGCTTTCTGAGTTCATGGTGAAGGAAGAGGCTGCAGATATAATCGCCGCACACTCAGGCAAGCCAATCATGAAGGTGCTTGACCTTGACGAAAATTCGCTCAAGAAGCTCGCATTGAAAATCGCAGAGAGCGGCAAGGCAGCTGCCTGCGTGATGAACCACCAGGGCAACGTGGTCTGCGCTGCAGGCGAATCGTCCGGCGTGAGCGCGGACGCGCTATTGAAGAAGGTGCTTGCGGAACTGGGCGGCTCAGGCGGCGGAAGCGCGCGCATCGCCCAGGGAAAAGCGAAAAAGGCCGCGGCAGTCAAGCTCTAGGCCTTGAAAAGCAGCTTCGGCTTCTGCAGGAAGGCGAACTTCTGCGGGCTCTCGGAGAATTCCGCGAGCAGGTCGCTGCACGATAACCCGTATCTCGCATTCAGCTCGGCCGGGGCCACCCGCTCGTTCTTCTCAACGACGTAGTTGCCATTCTGGGCTATGTTGCCGTCTTTGAGATAATAATACGCCGCACCCCTGTTCTCGTCGAATTCATGGTACATGGGCTCGAACATGTCATAGACCAGGTTGCCCACCACGAGCGTGTCGTCACCGCTGTTTATGGTGACGTGGCCATAGCCGGACGGTATCAAAACCACGTCACGTGCCTTGGCATTTACTATGGAAACGTCTACGCTGCCATTCCGGTTCTTCTTCTGCAGGATAAAGACCGCCCTGCCGTTCAGCACCTGGTAGACCTCGGGATATGCCAGCCCGTCCTCGCTCTTCGGGTGGTAATGGCCGTGCGTCTTGGGCGCCT
>CAYZNP010000091.1:0-3480 GCA_964479815.1 Microcaldota archaeon | reverse complement strand
TGAAGGACGTCTCGCTTATCTTCCTGCCGATCTCCATGTAATCGTACAGCAGCGACTCCCGCAGCACCAGGGGCTCATTGCCGATGACCGTGAAGGTCATCTGCGGCGCCATGCCAAGGGACACGGCACGCGCAATCTCGTCTGCGCTGCTCTCCACGCGCCTGTCCACGCCCAGCAGCTGGAGCTCGCCCTGCTTCGTCGCGTAGCCCTTGTTCCTGAACGGGCTGAAGAAGTAGTGCGGGTAGGCGCGCACTCCGATGATGAACTCCTGTATGACGCACTCCTGCTCCCTGACTTTCTGGCGGAATTCCTTCTCCGAACGGACGATGATGTAGCCGCGGCCACCCTTCGCGCCTGGAAACTTGACCATCACAGGCCCGTCTATCTCCTCGGGCTTGTACATCTTCGGCGTCTTTATGCCGGACTTCTTTATCCAGGAGAGCATCTTGTCTCTTTCACGTTCCCACATTATGCTCCTGCGGTTGCCGTAAACCGGGAGGGGAAGGTCGTCGAAATCCTTGCCGACGTATTCAACGAAGGAGCCGTGCGGGATGATGATGGCGTTTTTTTCAACGAGGTCCTGCCAGGGCACGTCCGCATAGCTGTCGACTTCTATGAATTCATCGGGGCAGCCGCGGGGGAACGACTCGTATAATTTGCGCCTGTCCCTCTGGACTATGCCGACCGTCTTTATGCCTTCGTCGCGCGCGCCCTTGAATATCTGGAGCGAAGAATGAGAGCAGATGGTCGCTATCCTGAATCCCTTGTAATCCGATAACAAATCTTCTATCTTTTTCTTGTCAAGCATATAAGATAATAGATGGGTTTGTTAAAAAATCTTAGCTTCGGGGTTTATGCTCAGCCGAACACGGCGAAGCAACGTTCAGATAGCAGAGTTTCTTCTTGATTTCCGGCCTTTCCGTGCCACCATTACGGTGCGCCAATATTTTCGTGTAGAGCATAGTGGTGATATATGTATGTTATAATTTATAAAGGTTAATGATTTTGACAGGGTTTAAAAACGGAAATGAGGAAAGGATAGCCATGAAGGCGGTGATTCTGGCTGCAGGCGACGGCAAGCGCCTGCGCCCCCTGACCGAAACAAGGCCAAAGGCCATGCTCCCGGTAGCAGGCAGGCCCATACTGCACCATCTGCTCAGCGAAGCCAGGGAGGCGGGCATCAGCGACGCCGTCGTAATCGTCCGCCACATGAAGGAGAGGATAATAGAATATTTCTCGAAGAACGACTGCGGCGTGAAACTGAAGTTCGTGGAGCAGGGGGCTGAGAACGGGACCGGCGCTGCGCTGCTCTGCGCCAGGGGCGAGATCAAGGACACGTTCGTGGCGCTCGCAGGCGACATCGTAACGGAAGCGTCCGTCATAAAGAAGGTCATCGCATCGCACAGCGGGGGCATCACGCTTGCGCTGAAGAAAGTGCCCAATCCGCATGACTACGGCGTGGCGGAGCTGTCGGGAGACAGGATAAGCCTTTTCGAGGAGAAGCCGAAGCACCCGAAGAGCGACCTGGCGAACCTTTCTGTCTATTGCATGGAGCCGAAGGTTTTCGGCGAGCTGGAATCGCTCGGCAAGTCCGAGCGCGGCGAGTACGAGCTCGTCAGCCTTTTCGCCGGCGCAAAAGGCGTCGTGGTGGACGGCTACTGGCGCGACATCGCCTACCCCTGGGACCTGCTCGAAGCGAATGAACACGTGCTCTCCGCCATGGAGGCGCGCACCGGCGTGATAGAGAATTCGACCATAAACGGCAAGGTCATCATGGAGGACGGCGCGAAGATAATCAACAGCTACGTGGAGGGATGCGCGTACATCGGCGCTGGCACAGTCATCGGCCCGAACGCCTACCTCCGCGGCTTCAACTCAATCGGGAAGGACTGCGCGGTCGGAAGCGGCAGCACGGTGAAGAGCAGCATACTGCTCGACCACGTGAACGCGAAGCACCTCTCGTACATCGGCGACAGCGTGATAGGGGAGGGGGTGAATTTCGGCGCAGGCACCCAGGTCGCCAACTACAGGTTCGACGGAAAGAACGTGCTCGTGATGACCGAGAAGGGATGGGTGAACTCGGGCAGGAGCAAGCTCGGCGTGTTCGTGGGCGACAATACGAAATTCGGCGTGCTGTCCTGCACCATGCCGGGCAAGAGCATAGGCGCGAACTGCTGGATACACTCCGGCGTCGTCGTGAACCGCAATGTCCCGTCCGGCACCAGCGTCTTCACCCGCCAGCCCATCGAATTCGGGAAGCCCGGGGAGCAGTAATTTTAAGGGTTACCAATCACCTAATGAAGTCCCTATTGTTCGGCATTCCGAACAATGGGGCACAGGGAACAAGGTTCCCTAGTGTTGATAAAAGATTTACCCTGAGTGAAGCATGAGGAAATCTTTTGCAGAGGTTGCCGAGTGGTCAAAGGCGCCAGATTCAGGGTCTGGTCGGTTAGTCCGTTCGAGAGTTCGAATCTCTTCCTCTGCATTACAGCAGCCAGAGGAAGTATTTGGACGAAGTCCAAAAGCTCTTCCTCTGCAATCACACTCGTTCTGAGTCCAGCAGACTCGCCCATCAAATCCAGGGCCCGAGCGGAACGCCAGGCACGTATATTACTTAGAGTACCGGCCGGTTCCAACCCATATTTTGCTAAAAACTGCAATATTTAAAAGCTCAACCGGTCATACTATAACATGATTTTACGTTTTTTACCTCGTAAAACGGTTTTGGGAGGATGTGGAAGGATGGGAGGGACCTTAACGACGATAACACGCATCGCTTTATAAATTATTCTGTTTTAAATGATATAAGGTAATGTTCATGGAGAGGAGGGAGAGCAATGTTCAAACCCAGAAAACCGCATAATGCAGATTTAAATGCTGCAGATTTAAATGCTCATTCGAGAAATAGGTTTGGGGGCAGGGACGCCATGTGGAGGAAACTCCTCCGCTATTGCGTGCTTATCACCCCCATCGGTACAGGTGTTATCATGGCTCAGCCACCTCAAGCGGTTTCGGCGGAAAAGCCTGCGGCGAAGCAGGTGACTCAGAAGGATATAACGGCTTTGCAGGTTAGGTACAATGCCTTGTTTTCAGAGGCCCGCGACTATGCGGAGGCGAGGGAGCGGCATACAGCGCCACAAGACACAAGTGGGAACTACATAAGCGAGGCGGCCGCAAAGAAGGGCATACTGAGCCCGCTCATAGCAATGCTCAAGCAGATAAACGACAACCTGAGGCCTTTCAACCCGCAAAGAGAGACCAACGGCATCGGCAAGAACTTCATCGACATAACCATCTCAGCCACAAAGGTGCCTGATACCGTCACACTCGACGCAATAGATAAGCAGGCCGGGATAGCATTCCGCACGGTAGATGCGCTGCTTTCAGTTAAGAAAGAGGAAGTTGAAACGCCATGGCTGCCGCCGGAAACACCCTCTGTTGCAGGAGCGAAAATCACGAAGAAGGAAACCGTGGTAGCGC
>CAYZNP010000090.1:0-3622 GCA_964479815.1 Microcaldota archaeon | reverse complement strand
GTGCGAGATGCCGAATTCGTGGTGCAGCTTCTCCTCAATTTCCAGCGATAGCGCCCGCGCCCTGACTAGTTCCATATTGTCCGTCTCCACATGCATCATGGCGAATACGAATTCGGAGCAGGTGCGCCACACGTGCACGTCGTGCACGCCCCTCACGCCCTTCACCGACCTGACCGCGGCCCTTATCCTTTCCACGTCAGCGCCGTAGGGCGCGGATTCCAGCAGTATGGAGAGCGAGCCGCGCAGGATGCTGTAGGCGCTGAACATTATCAGGCCTGATATCAGCAGGCTGACCGCGATGTCTATGACGTACTGGCCGGTGAGCAGTATCACGACCGCGCCGATTATCACGCCCACGGAAGAAAGCGCGTCGCCTGCGGCGTGCATGAAGGCGCTGCGCACGTTCAGGTTCTCCTCGTGCTGGAGATGATAGGCAACATAGACGTTTCCCGCGAGGCCTATGAGCGACGTCACGAGCATCGGCAGGCCGTTTATGGTGTAGCCCGTGCCGAAGCGCTGGAAGGCCTCGTAGGCGATGAGCAGTGCCATGGCCACGAGCAGCAGGCCGTTGAACGCGGCCGCGAAAACCTCGACGCGGTGGAAGCCGAACGTCCTGCGCGAAGTAGGCGTGCGCGTGGCGAGCCAGAACGCGGAGAGCGATGCGCCGATGGCTATCACGTCGGAGAACACATGGGCGCTGTCGCCCAGAAGCGCAAGGCTGTTGGAATAGTGCCAGCCCGCGAGCTGCACGGCCAGCACTGCGAACGTTACCAGGAACGCCTTGCCAAGCTCCCTTACGCCGTCTTCCATGCTATCACAAGCCGTCGCTGTACCTGCGGGCCAACGTGGTGTATTTCGCCATCCTCTCCCTGCTCTCCCTGTTCTTTGCCTGCGACCATTCTATGGCCGCTATCTTCGCGCGCACGTTCGCCCTGTAGCATTTGTAGAAATCCAGCACCCTCACGAGCCCGCTGTCGCCGGTCCGTGCCACGTACTCCTTGACGAAGACGTCAGACAGGTCCTCCCTGCCGTGCGCGTCCAGGTCCATGGCCATGAACGCCACCTCGCTGGCCACGTCTACGCAGCGGAACTCCTTGTTGAACTCTATGCAGTCTATTACCACGATGTCTTTGCCCGGGACGAAGATATTGCCCGAGTGCAGGTCGCCGTGGCAGTCCTTGACCCTGCCATCCCTCATACGCTCGCGGAGGACATCCTCGTTCTTCTCGATGAACCTCGCAGACCTGCCGAGGATGAGGTCCACCTCGTTCCCCAGGCCGCAGGCGTCCTCTATGGCACTCCGGAAATTGAGCAGGTCAGCTATCTGGCCGCCTATCATATCAGGGGTGTTGTAGCCCTGCACGCTCTCTATGCGGCTGTGGAAGTCGGCGATGATGGACGCGAGTTTCTTGATGTGGCCCTCATCGATTTTCCCCTTGTCCAGCAAGCGGTCCATCATGCATGCCCCATCCAAGCGCTTCATCTTGACCGCATAGTCCATGGCAGGGCCTTCGCCGATTGCCAGCCCCTTGCCCTTCTTGCATATGCCTACCACGCCAAGGTAGACGTCTGGCGCGAGCCTGCGGTTGAGCCGCACCTCCTCGTTGCAGAAGAAATCCCTTTTTTCCAGGGTGGAGAAATCAAGGAACGAGAACTTCACCGGCTTCTTTATCTTATACGCGTATGCGCCGGCCAGCAGGACCCAGGATATGTGCGTCTCAATTATCTCCGCATGCATGGCCCGCGCCAGCGCCTTGACCTCTTCGCCGTCCATTCACTCGCCGCCTATGAACCTCTCCACTATGGCGACCTGCTCCTCTATGGGCAGGGAGCAATCGACTGTCGCATATTTCGCCTTCAGAGGCTCGAACTCCTCCTTTATCCTGAGATAGATGGAGAAATCCGCGTCGCTCCCGCTCCTTTCCCCGCCCCCGGCCATACGGTCCATCACTTCAGCCTCGTCCAGCTGGCACAGGACGAAATGCGCCTTTGTCCCGGCCTTTTCCGCGGCCTCCACCAGCCTGCCGCGCAGCGACCTGCGGTAGAATGTCGCGTCGGCCACGACGCTCTTCCCCTCCGCCAGGAGTTCGGCCACCCGTGCCACCAGTTCCTCGTAGACCCTGGCTTTCTCATCCGGATTGTACGTCGGCCTGGCCATCATCTCCTTCCTTATGAGGTCGCTGCTGATATGCACTGCCGAGAAGCGTTTAGCGAGCGCTTTGGCCAGCGTGGTCTTGCCGGTGCCCGGCAGCCCGCAGACTATTATGAGCATGATTTCTAATAAGCCGGATGCCTTTATATGCGCGAGTCTTACCCTGCCGGCCTACACCCATCATTTATATTTTTCCCCTCCGTATCCCCCGCATGATGAAATTCGACCTCATAGTCATCGGAGCGGGCTCAGGCCTGGACGTCCTGAGCGCGGCAGCAGCCAAGGGCATGAAGGTGGCGCTCGTGGAGGAAGGGCCCATGGGCGGCACCTGCCTCAACCGCGGCTGCATACCCACGAAGATACTCATCCACTCCGCCGACGTCGTCCAGACCATAAAGCGCGCGGACGTGTTCGGCATAAAGGTGCGCGGCATGTCCGTCGATTTCAAGAAGGTCATGTCCCGTGCGCGCATGGTTGACAAGGAGGCGCAGGAAATCGAGCAGGGCATAAAGAAGGCGAAGAACATCACCCTGTTCAGGATGCGCGGCATGTTCACCGGCCCGAAGACGCTGAGGGTCGGGAAAGAGGAGATAAGCGCCGACAAAATCGTCATCGCCGCCGGTACACGTCCGTCGCTCCCGCCAGTGGAAGGCCTCGACAAGATCCCCTACATGACAAGCGACCAGGCGCTCCGCGTCACGAAACTGCCGAAAAAGCTCATCATAATCGGCGGCGGCTACATCGCCTGCGAGCTCGCGCATTTCTTCGGTTCCATGGGCTCGGAGATTGTGATACTCCAGCGCAACGTCCGGCTGCTTCCTGACGAGGACGAGGAGATATCTCAGAAGTTCACCGAGCTGTTCTCCAAGCAGTATGACGTCCGGCTTAAGTTCAACGCGAGATTCGTGGAGAAGAAGGGCGACAAGGTCGTCGTCTATTGCACTGACGGCTCTTCAGTGGAGGGCACTGACCTGCTGGTCGCTACCGGCCGCGTGCCGAATAGCGACATCCTCTGCGTGGCAAAAACAGGCGTGAAGACGAACAGCGCAGGGTACGTGGAGACCAACGAGTTCATGGAAACGAACGTGCCTGGCATCTTGGCGTTCGGCGACATCGCCGGAAAGTATCTTTTCAAGCACTCGGCGAACCTGGAAGCAGAATACGTCACGTTGTCAATCGTCTCAGGGCACAGGCACCCCGTGGACTACACTGCCATGCCGCACGCGGTCTTCTCCAACCCGCAGGTCGCAGGCGTCGGCGCCACCGAGCAGGAACTCACGGAGAAGAAGGTTGATTTCCTAGCGGGCCGCTACAAATACGCTGATACGGGAATGGGGGAGGCCATGGCTGAGGAGAACGGTTTCGTCAAGTTCCTTGCGGATTACGAAGGGAAGATACTCGGCTGCCATATAATCGGTCCAGATGCGTCCACGCTCATCCACGAGGTGCTGGTGGCCATGAAGGCCGGCC
>CAYZNP010000089.1:0-3635 GCA_964479815.1 Microcaldota archaeon | reverse complement strand
ATCTTCAGCTTGGCCTTCCACTGCTCCACCGCCTGGGTGAACTTGTCCTTGCCGACGAAAAGGAAGCTATCCATGTTCCTGTCGCGCAGGTAGACCATTGCGATGTCGCCTCCCACGACCAGCAGGCTCGCCGGCTCCTTCTGGCTGATGTTCCTGGCGAGCGAGTTCATGTAGGCCCTTAGCTTCAGCGCGAGCACGCTCCTGACGGTCTCGCTGGTCGCATCGGCGAACTCAGCGAATTCGACCTTCTCCTCCTTCATGACGATGGCGCCCTTTATCATCTGGTGCTCCAACAATTCGCGGACAACGTGGTCGACCGTCATCTTCTTTCTCTTCAGGGTGTCGTGGTCGAGGACTATGCCCTCAGCGCCCTTCTCCTTCAGATACCTGCTAAGCGCCCATGGGCGCAGTGAAACCGGTATGTCCACCAGTGAGGATACGTACACCTCCTCCTGCGTGTCAAGCAGCTTCGCTATTTCCGCGCTCCATTTCGCCCAGTTCTCCTCGCCGAACTTCTTCTTGCTCTCCAGGCTCTTCGTGGCGCCCTCCACCCTCGTGGTGTACTCGTCCATGAGCGTCTTGTTCTGCACGGTCACGCTCTTCGTGAGGGCGTCGATTTTTTCCGAGGTTATGCTGGCGAAGGTTTCATACTCCTGGCCGACGTCGAAGTTCTCCCCCCTGGCCTTCTCTATGGACGTTTCCAGCCCCTTGAGCATGTCCTTTAGCTTGGCCGCCTGGGCTACGAATGCATCCTTCTCGTGCCGTATCACCATTCCGTAGGCGGCCTCGAGCAGGAGTATCTTGACGATGTTCTCCAGGGCGAAATAGGCCAGGAGGATGCCTATGAGTATGAATGCGACGCCCACCATGCCCGTGCCGTTCTTGACCAGGAAGTCGAACGATTCGACGAACGTGGGGCTGGTCGTCGGCTGGATCGCAACCCCCATGGAGACGTAGGAGCCTGCGGCCAGGGCGATTACGGCCAGGACCGCATCGGTTTTCCACGTCACGCTTGTCTTGCCGAACGCCTTCCGGAACGCCGGCGCCAGCACGCGTTCGCTTATCATCGCGACGGCGAACAGGACCACGTTATAAGCGAGCAGGAGCACCGCGATGCTGATGCCAAGCGCCAAGCCCAGCGCGATGTAGTAGTTTTTTACGATGCCGCTAAGGATGACGAAAAGCTGCTCGGTGTAGGACAGCGCAGACAGGTCGATGCGCTTCAACGTCAGCGTGGGCGTCCTTAGGGAGGCGAGCAGCGTCTCCGGCGCTGCGGTGGATGTGAACTCGTAGGCGAAGAGGTAGCCGTCATTGGATACCGACTGCGAGTTCCATGAGATGTAAACGTCCGAACCGTTTTCAACGGCCGATGGCTCCTGGATGGATGAGATGTATTCCGGCTTCTGGACCACCGCAATCGGCAGCCTTTCTGTGAGGCCGATGCCGCTTACCTCGGTACCGATGCCGCTGGGATTCGCAGACAGCGGCTTGGCCGACAGCAGCACAGTGTAGCTATAGCTCACAGGCATGGTCCCATAGGTCCCTACCCTGTGGACGGCGTCCAGCAGGTGCGATATCCCGTAATCCGAATGGGAGCAGAGGGTCACGTCCGGCTGGGTATAGAGCGGATTGGCGTTCGCTTCTGCTATCTTCGCCACTATGCCCTGGATCTTGGTCAGGTAAGCATCCTTGTCTTCAGGCGTACCTGTATCGAGCGTCACCACCATCCGCCGCGCGTCAAGCAGCAGTGTGCGCATGTCCGCCATGTCCTGCACGTAGCTTATCATCGAGCCGGCCAGCACTTCACCGTAAACGGATGCTATTCTCTTGCACCTCACGGATGCGCTGGAGCACAGCCTGGTGCATGTGGGTGCGTCCGAGCACACCACAGTCCCCAGCCCCAACTGCCGGGAGCATTCGCTGCCGGCCTGGTCCATCGATTTGGAGAAGTCGTCAAGGCTCTTGTCCGCCACCAGCACGTCTGCGGTGGTGAGGCTCTGCGTGAGGGTGGCGTACGTGCCTGCGGTCTTGGTGGCTACCGTGACCGTCCGCTGCAGCGTCATGCCGCTTTCCTTGCTTGCCACCGGGGCAAAAGTGTAAACGGTATAATCGGCTGTGCCGTCGTTGTCCAGGTCTACCGGCTGGGTATTCGTCACCCGTTCATAGGCGGTGCCTGGGAATGTTTTCTGCTCCAGGCAGCCGAAGCCCAAGAGAAGCAGTGAGAGCAGCAGCACGATTGCCAGTCGCATGTGAGACATTCCATCGCCTTATTTTAAAACCTTGTTGCGAAGGTTGTAATTATGCAGAAGATCCTCCGGCAGGTCCTCGCGTTGATAAAGCCATCGCGCCGGGAGATGGGAGAGGAGGCAGAATTCACGAAAACGCTGGTTGAGCACATAAGGGCCAGCGCGCCACGCGACTGCGAGGTCGTGCTCACCGGCTCGATGGCGAAGCGCACGTTCCTCCGCGAGAAGCGCGACGTGGACGTGTTCGTGCTTTTTAGGCGCTCCGTCCCGAAAGACAAACTCGAGCCGCTCATACAGCGCATCATGGCAAAGGCGTTCCCCGGCAGGGCGTACCAGCTCAGCTACGCCGAGCACCCCTACCTACGCTTCAGACTGGAGGGCCGCCGCATCGACCTCGTCCCGGCCTACAGGATAGCGGATGCGTCCGAACGGGTCAGTGCGGTGGACCGCTCGGTGCTACACACCTCGTTCGTGCTCAGGAACCTCAAGAGCGTGGACGATGTCCTCCTGCTCAAGTCCTTCCTGCAGGCGAACTCGCTCTATGGCGCCGAGATAAAGATCCAGGGGTTCTCGGGCTACCTGTGCGAGCTGCTCGTCATGCGCTACGGCGGGTTCGTTAAGCTGCTCCGCGCCGCGTCTAGATGGAAGGCGCCTGTGTTCATCGATATAAAAAAATATTACACAGGCCGGAAGTCTGTCCGGGAAGCCCAGCTGCGCCTCGGCAGGTTCGTAGTCATCGACCCGACCGACGCCAACCGCAACGTCGCTGCGGCCGTCTCTGCCGGCAACCTGTCCCGCTTCATCCGCCTCTGCAGGGGCTTCCTGAAGAAGCCATCAGCGCAGTTCTTCCTGCGGAAACCGGAAACCTTCGAGGACAGGGTCAGCCGGGCGGCAAGAGGTGCCAAGCTGTTCATGGTGACGCTGCCGCGGCCGGACGTGGTCGACGACGTGCTATGGGGTCAGATCCACCGGATGGCCGGCCAGCTGGAGCACCATCTGGCGGAGTTCGGCCCTAAGGCGATTCTCGCGGATGACAACCAGCACATCGTGCGCCTGGCACTGGCGCTTGAGAAGGACGCGCTTCCGCCCGTGATGGAGATTCCGGGCCCTCCGCTCCGTATGAAGCGGCACGTGAAGAGCTTCAGGGAAAGCCACCGCGGCGGACGCTTCGTCAGCAGGAAAAAGAGGCTGTTCGCAGTCGTGAAACGCCCGGTCAGCCGCGCGGATGCCGCCATACTCGATTTCTTCAGGAAGTTCAGCAAGACAAAATCCCATCTGGCCTGCGGCGAGGAACTGGTCGTGGTGGAAAAGGGCCCTGGCATGCAAAACAGCTCTAAATAGCTTTCCCCACTAAAACGAACCTTTTTAAAATATTTACTATAACATTAC
>CAYZNP010000088.1:0-3648 GCA_964479815.1 Microcaldota archaeon | reverse complement strand
AGCCATGGGCTATAGTTGGCAGCAAACCTTTAAATGAATAGTGGAAGTTTGGCTTTCATACGACGTAGGCGCCTGCAGATTTCCGATTGCCCGCCAGCCTTCCTAGTAGGTTTTTAATCTCTCTGCTTTAGATTAGAGCACACAAAGGAGGCGAATTTGATGATTGTTGGGGAAAGGATACTTGAAGTCAGCGGAAAGAAAGAGGCCGGAGCCAGCATAAAGGGCCTGAGCATAAACATCGCGCTCGAGGACGTAAAGCACACGAACGGCAATGTCGAGATAACCTATGTGTATACTGCCAACTACGAGGACAACGTCGGGCAGATAAAGATAAAAGGCCTGCTCATGGCCAAGGAAGATGACAAGCTCGCCAGGGAGATAGCTGAGAACTGGACGAAGAACAAGAAGGTCCCGGATGCCTACGCGGAAACGATTCTCAGTGCGGTGAACTACAGCGGAAGCGCGAACGGCACGCTCCTCGCGAGGGTTCTCGGCCTCACTGCCCCATTAATTCCGCCGAGGATACAGCTCTCCAAGGCAATGCCTGAGAAGCCGGCCAAGAAGTAGATTTACTTTTTATATCACAGAAGCGCTTTCCTTTGCCACGAAGAAGACTGCGGCCGGCCTGGGGAGCTCCTTTTCATCGCCTTTTTTGAACGGGCCCACGGTCTCGCCGCCCAGCTCGAGCGCAGGCACGTCCTCGACAAACCTCACTTTCATCCGCTCGGTGCTCCGTACGAGCGCGTCCCGCAACGGCTCGAACTTTGCCACCTCGCCTGGGTCGATTATCTTCGCTATGAGCCCGGTCTCGCCATGGATGCTGTTCGGCACCCGTATCAGCTTGCTGAGGTCCTGCGTGACGCCTGCGTCGGTGTTCACCGATGCAACCGGCAATGTGGCGGCGAGCAAGCTCAGCCTGCCCACTAGGTCGTCGAGCTTCAGCGACGTCTTGCTCCAGTTGCCCCGCCGGACACCGCCCAGGAAGAACTCGCGCTCCTTTTCCTTTGAGAACACGCGCGAGACTGCAGTGGGCTTATTGGTTATGAACTCGACTGCCGCCCTTGCGAACCTGCCCCGGTACCCGCCCTCGTCAGGCCGCGGGCCCAGGAGCTGCTTCTTGTCCGAATAGGTGAAGAAATCCCGGTAGTTCAGGCCGTTGCCCATGACGTAATCGACCAATTCGCGCCGTTCCTCGCCGCCCAGCGGCAGGAACGCCTTGTCGCGCACATGCACGTGGTAGCCGCGGTTGCCCGAGAAAACGATGAGCACGTCCTTGCAGCCGAAATCGTTGATTATGAAATCCTTCACCAGGCGCTGGAGGTCTGCCTTGACCTGGCTGAGCTTCGCATAGACGCCGTACTTGCCTTCGGCGTGGATGTCCAGGTCGAAGACGAGGTCCGCGCCCCTCCAGCCCTTTTTCTGGATGGGGGTTGCGCCCGGGAAATCGTAGTACGATGTTGAGTGGGAAACGAAAAACGGCGTGTTTGCCGCCAGGTAGCCGCGGAAGGACTGGAGGTTAGGGAAGTTCAGGTGGCGGGCCTCGATTTTCCTGAGGTTGCCGATGCCGAACTCCCTCTGCTCAAGGCCGGGTATCCTGAAGTCAGCCGTCTCGTAGTACGAGGCGAACAGCTTGAGGAGCGCCTGCCTATCCTTTGGCTGCATTGTCTGCCTCCGCGTTTATCGCGTCCTTCCTTCCCTTCTCGAGGGTGTGCCAGTTTATCGGGCTGCCTATCCTGCAAACAGCGCAGCACAGCCCGTAGCTCATCACGGTCGCGCAGGACGGCACGCTGTAGCCCTTCTTCTTTATGTGGCTTACCTGGTATCTGGTTATCTTCTCGCTGAAGTCAGGTGCGCCTGCGAACAGTTTCACTACGTCGTCCTCGTCCATCCCTATGGCGAGCGTATATGCCGCAAGGAACCACCTGGCGTGGTGCGGCAGGTTCTCGTGGTTTTTCAGGCTTTCCAGCAGCCTCATCACGCAGGGGGGATGGTCGCCTGCCTTGACCGTCATCCTTACCTCGGTCTTTGGTATCTCTGCCACAAGCCGCTTGCCAGCGTTCCGGATCATGTCCGGCGGGTCCTTGACGACGGGGATCTTCTCGATGTGCTTCTTGACCGCTTCTTCCACCAGCCTTTTCTTCTCGTCCGTGGTTATCTCAACCCTGCCGCTGAAAAGCTTCCTGTTGATGAGCTTGTAATGCGGGTCACGCACGCTGTACTTGAGATAGGTGGGCAGGTCCAGGAACATGAGGCCATTTTCCACGGCGCTTGCTATGCCGAACTGGGCCGCGACCGCGTCCACAGTCCGCTCGTCCTCCCGATTTATGCGCCCCCGGACGATTTTGGACTCGTTCACGGCGAAACGGTTGGTGAGGAACGGGTTGCGCAGATGGCCGAGGATCATGCGGGCAGCTGCGAACGACGCTATCTCTTCCTTCTTGTCAGACTCGTGAAAGACCACCCGAGCGCCGTCGTCCCCGCGGATGCCCTTCTTTATGCGCTCCACGGCGAGCTCTACGATGCGCTCGGTGAGCTGGATGCCCTCCAGGCTTTTCCGTGCGCTGTCGCTGAACGGGTATTTCACCGCGAAATCTAGCCCCTCATCCATGACAGGTTATTCCTCAGTTACCTCTATAATTCGTGCGGGTTTCGGGTTTTGCTGGCCTCAGGGGCTCTTCAAACCTGCGATTTTTTCCGGTGCGCCACTTTGGGGGACTCTACCGCCACCCCAAGAACGGTGTGCAGATACCCGTCGCCGAAGAGGTCGACGTCCCGCCTGCCCATGCCGTACGGGTCGAGGGAGCAACCGCGGGCAAGAAGGCCCAGAACAGCGGAATGGTAAATCCAACTGCGAGTACTTTCATCGCCAACTTTTTCGAATATGCCGCCCTCCCTGCTTCTGATTTTAATCTGGTGCACGGTGCCATTGAACTTCACGAGTACTTCACTCGCGCCGAGCATTTCCTCTTTTGTGCATATTGGCTTGTTGGTTCGTGCGTTGAATAGCTGGATCAGGGGCGTGCCATCGGATGCAAACCCATGGTCGCACAGGAGCATGGTGTCAACAAGACTTTTCTGCCCGGCTTTGGACTTGAACACGACCGTTTTCGTGTTTCCACTATATCTGCATACTGTTTCCACGTACTTTCCAAGCGGCCTGTCTTTGGATCCTATCACACCGGCAGTGCCAATGTATCGCTCCACTGCGCTTGTAATCTTGTCTGGAATCGGCTTGAATTTGCCCAATCTATCCTTTCCAAGAAATAAGCGGTTGTAGAACGAATTCGGAAGGATTACCTTGCCAGCCATGTTGTTTCGGTGAATTGCCTCCAGCCACGTCTGCTTATCGGGGAGTACCTCGATTTTCCGGTTAACGACTGTTATTATAGCACCAGCCACGGTTACACCTCAATTAAAGTCAATAGTCAATGATAAACCATGCAGACAAGCCCTTAAAAAGCTGTGTTTTCCCACAGTTAGCCCGGATTGGGTTATCCTGTTTTCCTGGTTGCGGGTCATCGTTTCCAGGTTTTCCGTTTCCTGCTCCCGGCGCCGCGGGACCAGCAACGCGAAACGCAAAACATGAAGAGCCGGTAGCCGATGTCAAAAAGCGCTATTCCTGCGAAATAGTCCCAGCGCCCGAAAACC